>JALNWC010000279.1 GCA_023231075.1 Rhodoferax sp. | reverse complement strand
GGGGGGTCACACCCTGGTGTCCCACGGTCTTGAAACGGAAGCGGTGCTGCTGATAGAGGACGGCCTGATCACGTCTGTGGGCAGCGAAACCGGTCATGCACGGGTTGTGGATGCACGCGGCTTGTATGTGTTGCCTGGCATCGTGGACCTGCACGGTGACGCTTTCGAGCGGCAGCTCATGCCGCGCCCGGGGGTGCACTTTGACATGCAGCTGGCGCTCGCCGAAACAGATCGCCAATTGGTGGCCAACGGCATCACCACGGCCTACCACGGGGTCACCTATTCCTGGGAGCCGGGCTTGCGCGGGCGCGAGGCCATGCTGCAGATGATGACCGCCCTTGAGGGCGCCAGGCCTTATCTGGCGTGCGATACCAAACTTCACCTGCGACAGGAAACCTACAACCTTGACGGCGAGCTCGAGGTGCTGGCCTGGCTGGCAGAAGGCAAGATCGCCCTGTTGGCGTTCAACGACCACTTGCCTGACATCCTGCGCAAGCTGGCCCAGCCTCATGAGGTCATGAACATCCTGCAGAGAACCGGCTTGTCGGCCCAGGACTTGCATGCGTTGGCCAGCCGGATGGCCGCACGCAAAGACGAGGTCAGCGACTCGATTCGCCGACTGGCTGGCGCTGCGGTGTCGGCCAAGGTGGCACAAGCCTCACACGACGACCCTTCACCCGAGGTCCGCCAGTGGTATCAGGACCTGGGGTGTTACATCTCCGAATTTCCAAAGACCCAACCCACCGCAGCACTGGCCCGGGAACTGGGCAACCCTGTGGTGTTTGGTTCACCCAATGTGGTACGCGGCGGCAGCCACCAGAAGAATGCTGTGGCGGCCGCCCAGATGGTGTCGGAAGGCCTGTGCACGGTGCTGACCTCTGACTATTACTACCCCGCCATGTTGCCTGCGGCGTTCCGTTTGGCCCATGAGGGTTTGTGCAGCTTTGCCCAAGCCTGGGCGCTGATTTCCAGCAACCCGGCCGACGCGGCGAATCTCCAGGACCGCGGCCGCTTGCAGGCCGGGCTACGGGCCGACATCACGCTGGTCAAGGCCACGCCGGGTCGTGGCGCGCATGCCGTGACGAGCCTCATCCAGGGGCGTGTGGTTTATGGCGGGCTCAAATCACCCGTGGGCCTGCCCTAAGGCGCGTATTTCGCCAGGAAACCGCGCAAGTCCTTGAACTCCGGCAAGCGCTCGGCCAGCGTGTCGTGGTCCCAGTCCCACCAGGCGGTGGCCTCCAGGGCGTCGGAAATGGCTTGGGGGAAACGTCGGCGGATCACTTTGGCCGCCACACCGCCGACGATGGCGTACGCGGGCACATCCTTGGTGACCACCGAGTTGCTGCCGACCACCGCGCCGTTGCCAATGCGCACGCCCGGCATGATGACGGCGCCGTGACCGATCCAGGTGTCGTGGCCGATGACCACGCGCTGTCGGCTGCGCCATTCAAAAAACGCCGCATCGTCTTGCTCCGCCATGCCGTACATCGTGGGGCGGTAGGTGAAATGGTGCAGCGTCGGATACTCCATGGGGTGAAAGCCCGGGTTGATGCGCACCATGGACGCGATGTTGGCGAACTTGCCGATGTCGGCCGACATCAGGTCGCAATAAGGCTGGACGTAGGCGTAGTCATCCAGCAGGCAGTGCGCCATCTGTACCTGTTCGCCGACCTGGGTGTAACGGCCAAAACGGCAGTTGCGCACGCTGGCGCTGGGCGCGAGTGCGGGGGCCAGCCCCAGACGGGTTGCCGGTGACAGGTTGTGGGCGTCGATGTGGGTGTAGTGCATGTCAAAGGCTCGTCAAATGCGGAACGGTTCAAGATGGCGCTGGCTCAGAAGGCGCGGGTGCCGCCGAACCAGGTTTCGGTCACCATCGGCATGCCGGCGCGGTTCATGCGCACGCGCAGCAGGTCGGCGCGCAGGCCGGGGGCAATCACGCCGCGGTCTTGCAGGCCAATGGCGTGCGCCGGGTTGCGCGTGACGGTGCGCACCGCCTTGGGCAGGGTCCAGCCGTCCAGCGCGCTGAGCATGAAGGTGCCCAGCAACAGGCTGCTGGGCACATAGTCCGATGAAAAGATGTCCAGCAAATCCAGCTGCGCCAGCTCGGCTGCCGACACGTTGCCGGAGTGTGAACCGCCCTTGACCATGTTGGGGCCGCCCATGATGATGGCCATGCCCGCTGTGCGCGCCGCCTGGGCCGCCTCGACCGTGGTGGGAAACTCGGACATCACCACGCGCTCTTCGACGGCTTGCGCGATGTCGCTGAGCAAGGTGTCGTCATGGCTGGCCATGGGCAGGCCCCTTGCCTGGCATTCACGCACAATCTCGACCCGGTGCGTCAGCGAATAGGCCTGCTGGTCGGCCTTGCGCTGGGCGATCATGGCGTCAAACCCGGCGTCGGTGTAGCTGCCGTTGCGCTCGGTGTAGCGGCGGTAGGTTTTGAGGTCGCGCCACTGGCGCTGGCCGGGCGTGTGGTCCATCATGCTCACCAGGGTCAGCAGTGCGTCGTCGGCATATTGGTGAAACACCTCCAGCATGTCCGGCGCGGAGAGCTCGCAGCGCAGGTGCAGCAGGTGCGCCACGCGCATCAGGTCCTCGTCGTGGCACTGGTGCAGGGCGGCAATCGAGGTGTGCTGGGTCTGGCAGCGTGGGCCGCCTTCGTCCAGGTCGCCGATCACCACCGAATCCAGCACCGTGGTAATGCCCGCTGCGGCACATTGCGCGTCATGCACCAGCATGGCCGAGTGGGCGTTCCACAACACGCCGGGGCGCGGCGACAGGTGCTTTTCCAGGTTGTCGGTGTGCACCTCCACCAGGCCCGGCAGCAGCCAGTCGCCGGCCCAGTCTTCGGCGCCCGCCACGGCGGTATTGCCGGTGTCCACGCTGCGGATGAGGCCGTCTTCAAGCACCACGCTGCCGGTGAATGCTTCGTCGGCCGTGACGATGCGGGCGTTGCGGAAAATGCGCTGCTTCATAAATGTGTTCCTTGAAAATCAAACGGGCTTGTGGTGCTGCTCGACGTCAAAACAGCGCGTGGCCACGGCCTCGCGCACTTCGTCGTCATGGAAGATGCCGACGATGGCGCTGCCTTGTGCGCGGGCGGCGTGAATCAGGTCGACGACCACGCGCCGGTTGTCGGCGTCGAGCGAGGCGGTGGGCTCGTCCAGCAGCAGCACCGGCGGGGCGGTGATCATGCCGTGGGCGATGTTGACGCGCTGCTGCTCGCCGCCCGAAAACGTGGCCGGTGGCAGGTGCCACAAATGTTCCTGCAGGTTCAGGCGTCGCAGCCACTGCGCCGCTTGCGTGCGTGCCGCTTTGGCATCCATGCCGAGTCGGCGCAGCGGGTCGGCCACGATGTCGAGTGTCGAGACGCGCGGAATCACGCGCAGGAACTGCGAGACATAGCCCAGCGTGCGCCGGCGCACCTCAAACACCTCGCGCGGCGCGGCCGTGGACAGACTGACCCAGTCGCCAAAATGGCGAATGCGCACCTCGCCGCTGCTGGCGCCGTAGTTGCCGTACAGGCAACGCAGCAAGGAACTTTTGCCGCTGCCGGAGTGCCCGGTCAGGGCCAGGCACTCGCCCGCCTGCACGCTTAAATCAATGCCGGCAAACACCGGCAATTGCATGCCGCCACGCCCGTGCAGCGTGAAGGTTTTGGACAGGGCCAGGGTTTCAATGAGGGCGGTCATGGTGTCAGTACCGAGGAAACAAGCAGTTGGGTATAAGGGTGCTGCGGGTCGTCGAGCACGCGGTCGGTCAGGCCTTGTTCGACCACGCAACCGTCTTTCATGACCAGCATGCGCTGCGCCAGCAGGCGGGCCACCGCCAGGTCGTGCGTGACCACCACGGCGGCCAGCTGCAACTCGTCGACCAATTCGCGCAGCAGGTCCAGCAGGCGCGCCTGCACCGACACGTCGAGTCCGGTGGTGGGCTCGTCCATGAAGACCAGGCGCGGGTGGGTCACCAGGTTGCGGGCAATCTGCAGGCGCTGCTGCATGCCGCCCGAGTAGGTGGCGGGCAGGTCGTCAATGCGCCCAGTGTCCAGCTCCACGCGCTGCATCCACGAGCTCGCCTCGCTGCGCAGATGGCCATAGTGGCGCGCGCCCAGAGCCATCAGGCGTTCGCCCACGTTGGCACCCCCCGAGACGTTCATGCGCAGGCCGTCCCTGGCATGCTGTTCGACAAAGCCCCAGTCGGTGCGCGCCAGCCAGCGCAGGCGCGCCTCGGACAACGCGGCCAGGTCCACCAGGCCTGAAAACCCGTCCCGGGATGCCTCACCGGATTCGGCGCGCACATCGTAGTGCACCGAACCTTCATCACACGCATGGCGCGCCGCCAGCAGGCGCAGCAGCGTGCTTTTGCCCGAACCGGATTCCCCTACCACCGCCAGCACCTCGCCGGGATAGAGGTCAAAACTAACGTCGCGGCAGGCCCAGCGCGGCTGGCCCTGGTGCACAAAAGCCTTGCCCGCCTGGCGCGCCGACAGCAACACCGGCGGGCTCACTGGCGTGCCTTCGTGCTGCGCACTGCG
>JALNWC010000278.1 GCA_023231075.1 Rhodoferax sp. | reverse complement strand
GCGCGTGGGACTGGCGCGCGGCTTCGTGCGCCTGCAGCTCACGATGGTGGCCGAACGTGCGCTGCTGCTGCTGCGCGCCGGCGACGTCGAGGCGGCGCGGCAAATGGCCAACGATCATGGGTTGCTGCCGCAAGGACCGCAGACCAATCTGCACAGAGACAAGGCCGAGCGTCTCTGGGCACGCCTTGATCTCGCGCAGGGGCGGCCCGATCTCGCTCTGCAATGGGCCGATGCCGGCATCGCCAGGGCGCGACGCAGCCACCAGCAGCACAAGCTGGCCGAGTTGCTGATGCTGCGCGCAATGGCGTTGGTGCGAACAGGAGATGCCGAGGGGGGGAACGACGCGGTCATGGAAAGCCTTCGCATCGCGGCATCGAACGGCTACGTGCGCCTGTACCTTGACGAAGGCCCGGAGTTGGAGAGCCTTTTGCACCGCGTGGCTGACAAGCCGCAGAGTCCCACACCGGCGTTTTTATACGCGCGAACGCTGCTGCTAGCCGCGGGCGCTGCATCTGCACGTCAGGATACGGCGCCCGCGGACCAGGAGCGACCCACCGAGCGCGAACTGCAGATCCTTCGCCTGCTGGCAGATGGTCTGTCCAATGGCGAAGTGGCGGGTCGGCTTGTGTTGACCGAGGGCACGGTGAAGTGGCATCTTCACAACATCTACGCGAAGCTGGGCGTGAAAAATCGCACGGGTGCTTTGCGCGAAGCCCGCCTCAGGGTTTGGCTGTGAGCCTGGATGGCCTCAAGTAAAGGCCCGGCTTGGCCGCTACAACATCAATTCCCTGTACCCATTTTCACCTTCTTGAAGGGGTTTTCACCCATGTCCCGATTCACCCTGCGCCAGAAATTTCTATTCCGCACGGTGGCCGTGCCCACGGTGTCTTTGCTGGTGACGCTGGGCGGCCGATTCCTTTCCAAGGCCGCGTAGTTTCACCACATGGAGCGAGCCCTTAGGTGCTGATCAATGACCGTATCGAGCGTGTGGCGCAAGATACCGTATTGGTGGACCAGGCCGGGATCACCATGACGGCAGTGTCCGATTACGCGGACTTGACCACGAAATGCTGCAGCGATCGCACGAAATGCCCCGCCATCTTTGATGGGCAGATTTTCTACCGTCTGACACTACACTCGATGGCTGCGATCCAGAAATTTATCGAAGTGAATCTGTGAAGGATCCATGCCGCAACGGGAAAATTCATTGAGACACGAATCAATCATCGGGGGCGGACCACAAAGGTATGCCTGATGTTGCGTGATCCGTTCGCCAGCCACGGCTTGCAAGTGATCTGTGATCCATCCTCGTCGGCCTTGCCAGGTGCTGTTCTCCGGCTCGGCGGACAAAACCGGCACGAACTCGAAGCGCCCAATCCAGTTGCGTCGAATCTGCTCGATTTCATCCAGGTCATAGAGGTCGTCCTGGGTGCGAGCCCCGAAAAAAAACACCACGTCGCGGGTGGATTTCTTGTCCTGGTGCGCTTGCTCCAGGAGCGCCTTGACAGGGGCAAGTCCACTGCCACCGGCAATGCAGATCATCGGCTGTGTTCCAGGACGCAGGTAGAAGTCGCCGTAGGGCCCACGAATGTTCAATTTCGTTCCAGCTTTGGCCTCATTAAACAGCCACTCGGTGAAGGCGCCGCCGGGAACCTTTCGAATAAAAAAATCAAGTCGATCCGCCCGGCCATCCTGACCGGGGGTGCAGGAGAATGAGTAACTGCGGCTTTCGCCAGCGCCAGGCTTGAGTCCGGTGGGAAGGATGATTTCCGCATACTGTCCGGCCGTGTAAGCCATCGGCTGGGCGAGCCCCATCGTCACATGCAAGATATCGTGAGTCAGGGGCTTGAGCGCGGTGATGGTGCCTGAGGTTTCAATGATGGGGTGCTCAGGCCGCCCCTTTTTCAGGGTGACTTCCACGACCACGTCGGATTTGGGAATGCTTTGGCAGGCGAGGATGTAGTTTTCCTTGAGTTCCTCTGCCGACAGCAAGTAGCTTTTGTCAGTCAATTCCTTGACTTTGCCTTCTATGAGACGACATTTGCACTCACCGCAACCGCCAGCCCGACAGTTATAAGGAAGCGGCACCCCCTGATCAAGGGCGGCTTGCAACAGGGTTTCTTTTGAGGAAACCCGAATTTCAATGTCTGCCGGAGTGATCCGGAAGTTGTATTCTGATGGAGTGCGACGAAACAGGCGATTGAACACTATTTAATTCTTTATGGAGGATGTAAATCAAATGACCATGGCTGTTATTCGCTGACCGTCCGCCGTTTATGCCGCACGTTCAGGCCGTCATCAGCAGGGGCGGGGAGAGCAACATGGCCGCAAGAAAAGATCATTTAACGGAGTATTTATTGGCTATTTTTCTGTGAAGAATACGCATGCAAGAATGGCCGTTGGGGTGCGCCTGCACCCCAACGGATCCAGACTGCTACAAAATCCGGAAATTTGTCAGGCAGCCACTGTCCCAAGAATTTTCAGGCCGTGCATACCGCTTTTTTTGCTTGCGTCCAGCGCAAGTTTGCGTTCTTCCGGCGTAGCTTGCTTTTCATCCCACTCATTGAGCGCAGGCACCATCATCTGCTTGAAAAGGGGCGGTACCAAAGCGATCACGATCATGGTCAGATAGCCGACGGGAAGCATGGGTGCGTTCGGATAAGCATGCAGTGTCCAGTAGGGCGCCTCGGCCCTGGCGTGATGATCCGAGTGGCGGGCCAGGCTGTAGAGCACGTTGGTGCTCATCCAATGGTTGGAATTCCACGAATGGCGAGGCTGCACCGGCTGACCAGGAACCCGAACGAGACCATAGTGCTCGAAATAGTTGGTAAGTTCCAGGAACTGCTTGCCCACCATTGCAATAATGGCCCAGAACCAGACGCCTGACCAGCCGGCAATGGCATATGCGGCGACAAACAGCGCGATATTTTCAAGATTGCCACGCATGAAGGGGCTGCTGAGGGGGTTCCAGATGGACTTGCCGAGCTTCGCCAGACGCGCCCTTTCCAGCTGATAAGCGTGGACATAGCTCATCACTGTGGAGCGAAGTGTGAATCTGTAGTAACTTTCACCACGCTGGGCCGTGGCGGGGTCGGACGGGGTGGAAACACGCGCATGATGACCATACACGTGCTCGATGGCGAAAGACGTATCCGCAGTAAAGGCCAACATCCACCGTCCCATGAACATATCGAAAGGACTCGCAGTCCGATGCGTGAGTTCATGCCCCGTATTGGTGCCCCCAAGCGCATTGATCAAACTCACTGATGCAATCCCGCCAGCCCACATCGCCCAATGGCTGGTGGCCTCTCGCGCAGCAAACATATCGATTCCGGACTGCTCCAGAACCAAGGCGCCAACCCCGCCGATATCACCGTTGCCGAACATCCATACCAGAACAAAATTCATGATCGCCAGGAGTGGCAGCTGCACATAAAGAGGCAGATTTAACAGGAATGTCTGGCGGAGTGGCGGCTCGGAGAGATCATGCGGAAGGATGGCATCACCCACGACAAAAAGCGTTAGCCAGGCAACGAAAGGCACACATAGCCACCAACCTCCTTTCATCAAGGCCAGGGTGGTTAGAACAAATAGCGTTGGCATGAACCAACCTTTTAAATATTTCGACATAACTCATCTCCTTCTAAATCAGTTTGTAAGTAGCGCAAGGCACCATGCCGACTTTCGACATTATTGATAGGCATCGATTTTGGCGAATGGTGTAGGTCATCGTAGGATTGATCTGAAGAAAATTCACCTACCAAAAGATAGGTTCGGGAGGTGGGGTGGACCCATTCACAGTACCGGTAGCTGCCGAGTAGACCCGCCGAGCAGCCAGTCATCAAAAACGCTTTGATCCGCCAACCTTTACCACGAATGGAGACGGCTTCAATGAGGGACTGTTCCTGTCGTCTCGGTTTTCCAGTATGGCTTGCGGAAATCGACGAACAAGCCCCACGACTTGTCGATGGGAATATCCACGTCGGCTTGCAGCACGCCACCAAACCGGCTCTCCAGGTCCAAGCCTGCCACCGCGCCGTCTTTTGACTCCAGGATATGGATGTAGGCGATCCCGCTGCCGATGTCAGGTTTGATGGCCCCGAGGTCGAAGCCGTACGTGCCGGTCAACATCGCCGGTGCCTACTTCACCTCGCCCAATTGACCCCATGGCGCGCATGCTCAATCCGGTTTCAATGCCAAGTGCGATGGTTTCTCGCGCTTGGTGGTCAAGCTGTTTGTAATGGGCCCGGCGACTTGCCAGGCTTGTTTTTTGCGGCATTGATGACGTTCGCCGCAAATCTTTTAGACCCCCGGCAGCCTGTGATCCTTGAACTGCTCACGCAACTGGTGCTTCAGCATCTTGCCGGTGATGCCGATGGGGATGGCCTCGACGAACACCACGTCGTCCGGCACCCACCAGGAGGCGACCTTGCCTTTGTAGTGCTCGATCAAGGCTTCGCGGGTGACCTCCGCGCCCGGCTTGCGCACCACCACCAGCAAGGGCCGTTCATCCCATTTCGGGTGCGGCACGGCGATGGCCGCTGCCATCGCCACCGCCGGGTGCGC
>JALNWC010000277.1 GCA_023231075.1 Rhodoferax sp. | reverse complement strand
TAAGGGAAACACATGTCTATTTTGTCGGTCAATGCGGGCTCGTCGAGCCTGAAATTTTCGCTGTACCCGCTGGCGCGGCACCAGGTCACGCCTCAGATCCTCTCGGGCAACATCGAGGGTCTTGAGCCCGGCGGTACACCGGAAATGCGCTGGAGCTTTCAAGGTCAGAGCCACAGCCGCCAGCTGAGTTTGGGCCCGGAGCAGGTCTTTGCCAAGGCCTTGTTGAGTTTGCGCGAACTGCTGGCGAGCCTGCCGAACATCCCCGCCATGCAGGCGGTGGCGCACCGGGTGGTGCATGGCGGCGCGCAATACCGCGCCAGCGTGTTGATCACCGACGCCGTGCTGGCCGACCTGACGCAACTCGTTTCCCTGGCACCGCTGCACCAGCCCGCCAACCTGGAAGGCATCCGCGCCTTTTCGCAGGCTTTTGCCGGACTACCGCAGGTGGCCTGCTTTGACACGGCTTTCCACGCCAGCTTGCCTGAGCTTGATTACCGTTTTGCCTTGCCCGAAGCGCTGTACCAGCAGGGCTTGCGCCGTTACGGTTTTCATGGTCTGTCCTACCAGTATGTGATGGGCGCGCTGCTGGCCCAAAGCAGCCGTGCCAAAGGTCGGGTGCTGATGGCCCACCTGGGTAACGGGGCCAGCCTGTGCGCTGCGCGCGAGGGCAAGAGTTGCTCGACCACCATGGGCTTTTCCGCCCTGGATGGCCTGATGATGGGAACCCGCCCGGGGTCGCTGGATTCGGGCGCCCTGCTGTACCTGATTGAGCAGGGCTGGGACCATGACCGTCTGCAAAAGCTGCTGTACAAGCAAAGTGGGCTGCTCGGTGTCTCCGGGATATCGGCCGACATGCGCCGCCTGCGCGCGGACAGCTCAGCCAGCGCCAAATTGGCGGTGCAGATGTTCACCTACCGGGTGCTGCGCGAAAGTGGTGCCCTGATTGCCGGTTTGCAGGGCCTGGATGTGCTGGCCTTCAGTGGTGGCATTGGCGAGCACGACGTGGCCTTGCGCACCGACATGGGCCAGCGCCTGGCCTGGTTGGGTGTGGTGGTCGATCCGCTGCTGAACCAGCAGGCCACCGGCGACCGGATCATGGCCATTCACGCGCCTGACAGCGCCATTGAAGTGTGGGTGGTACCCACCGACGAAGGTGTGGTGGCAGCGCGCGAGGCCGCGCAACTGATCGCCGCCTGAGCCTGCGGGCCGTGCGTCAGCCGGGGTACATCCCTGGCTTGCGCCGGGCTTTGCGATACTTGGCGCATGCAACTACAAGATATTCTTTATTCCCAGGGTTTCGGTACCCGCCGCGTGTGTGCCGGGTTGATTCAGCAGGGCCTGGTTCAGGTCTACGAGCCAGGTCAGCCTGCCACTCCGGTCAGGTGCCTTCAGGCCGCGGCTGAATTTGCCGCCGAGGGCCTGCGCTTTCAGGTGCAGGGGGTGGACTGGCCGTACGCCGCGAAGGCCTACCTCATGCTCAACAAGCCGCCGGCCACCGAGTGCTCGCAAAAGCCGTCCACCTATCCCAGCATCTACACCTTGCTGCCGTCGCCGCTGCGCCTGCGTCCGCAAAAAGGCGCGGTGCAGGGCGTGCAGGCCGTTGGCCGGCTCGACCAGGACACCACCGGCCTGTTGTTGCTGACCGATGACGGCAAGTTCATCCACCGCATGAGTTCGCCGCGCCACCATGTTGCCAAGGTCTATGAGGTCACGGTCAAACACCCGCTCGATGCGCGCCAGGTCAGCCAGTTGCTGGCCGGTGTGGTGCTTGACGACGACCCCAGGCCGGTGCGCGCGGCGGCCTGCGAAGCGGTGTCTGAATGCCATTTGCGGCTGACGCTGACCGAGGGCAAATACCACCAGGTCAAACGCATGGTCGCTGCCGTGAGCAACCGGGTCGAAGCGCTGCACCGATCACAAATTGGCGGCCTGCGTTTGCCCGACGATCTGGCGCCGGGCCAGTGGCGCTGGCTCAGCGCTGCCGACCTGGCCAGCATGGTCGGCACCCAAGCTGCGGTATGCTCTCAGGCATGAATCTGTTGTTTGATTCCTTCTGGCGTGCGCTGACCTATGGTTTGAAGCCCAGGGTGATCCTGCTGTCGTTCTTGCCGTTGCTGCTGATGACCGGCCTGGCCCTCGGTGTGGGCAATTTCTACTGGGACAGTTTGCTGGCTTCCGTGCGGCTGTGGCTGGAGTCCTCGACCCTGATGGGCAGCATGACCGGCTGGATGCAGAGCTTCGGCATGGGCGACCTGAAGGCCGTGCTGGCACCGCTGATCGTGATTTTTGCGGTGACACCGCTCATTGTGGTGCTTTCGCTGATGGTGGTGTCGCTCTTGATGACGCCGGCGCTGACTTCGCTGGTGGCTAAAAACCGATTTCCAAGCCTGGAGCGCAAACGCGGCGGCTCCTTGCTGGCCAGCCTGTGGTGGTCGCTGGTGTCCACCTTGCTGGCGCTGGTGGCGCTGGTCGTGTCGGTGCCGCTGTGGCTCATTCCTCCGCTGATTCTTATTTTGCCGCCGCTGATCTGGGGTTGGTTGACCTATCGGGTGATGGCTTTCGATGCGCTGGCCGAGCATGCCAACACCGAGGAGCGGCGTGAGATTTTTCGTCGCCACCGCATCAGCCTGCTGGGTATTGGCCTGTTTTGCGGTTATCTGGGCGCGGCGCCGAGTCTGATCTGGGCGTCGGGTGCCTTGCTGGTGGCGGCGTTCGTGGTGCTGGTACCCTTGGCGATCTGGCTGTATACGATGGTGTTTGCTTTTGCCTCGCTGTGGTTCGCCCATTTTTGCCTGGCGGCGTTGCACTTGCTGCGTGAGGAACGGGCCCGCGCCGCCGCCGCGCCAACGCCGCCCGATGTCCTGAACCTCGATTCCCCGACCCTGCCCCTCAGCGATGCAAGCAAGTACCTCAAACCACCCCCACCGCAGCCCTGACGCCGTCCCCCACTTCGGCCTGATCATCATTGGCGACGAAATTTTGTCGGGCAAACGCGCTGACAGGCATTTGCCCAAGGTGATCGAGTTGCTCATGGCGCGCGGCCTGTCCCTGGCCTACGCAGAGTATGTGGGGGACGACCCTGAACGCATTACCGCCGCCTTGCGGCGCGCTTTTGTCTCGGGTGATGTGGTGTTCTCAACCGGCGGTATTGGTGCCACGCCCGACGACCGTACCCGCCAGTGTGCGGCGCGTGCGCTGGGCGCCGACCTGGTGCTGCATCCACAGGCCAAGGCCTTGATCGAGCAACGCATGCAGGAGCTGGCGCTGGAGCGGGGAAAAACCTACGACCCGGGTCAAGCCGACAAGCTGCATCGCCTCAACATGGGTGTGTTTCCGCAAGGGGCCGAGATCATTCCCAACCCCTACAACAAGATTCCCGGGTTCAGTTGTGGCTTGGTCCATTTCGTTCCAGGCTTTCCCGTCATGGCCTGGCCCATGATCGAATGGGTGCTCGACACCCATTACGCTTCTTTTTTTACCAGAGACCTCTGGCTCGAGCGGTCGGTGATTGTATTTGGTGCCATGGAAGCCACCTTGACCCCGCTGATGGAAACCATCGAACGCGATTTTTCAGGCATCAAGGTATTCAGCCTGCCCAGTGTCGATCACCCGGAGTATGGGCGTCACATTGAACTGGGCGTCAAAGGGGCACCCGAGGCCGTGGCTGCAGCCTTTGCAGCACTGCGCGACGGACTTGCACCATTTAAGGTCAGATTAGGCCCCGAAGTGGTGCGCCACTGAAGTTTGAGCCGATAACCCTTTTGCACTGCACTTATTTGGTGTATGCAAGGCGAGCAGGGCGTACATTGAAGCAGCTTAATTCTCCTGATGCGGGAGTCGGCCTATTTGAAAGAATGGAAACACAAGGCAAAATACACCTCATGACGGACCCATGCAAAACTTGATGGGTCTGGCACAAAACCTGCGTTCCTAATCCCCAATCCCTTTTAACAACTGTTCCTTTGGAGTAATTCATGGCCAAGACCGTCGCAGACGTGATGAAGATGGTGCAAGACAACGAAGTCAAATTTGTTGACTTCCGTTTCACCGATACCCGTGGCAAAGAGCAGCACGTGACCGTGCCTGTGTCCCACTTTGACGAAGACAAGTTCACGTCCGGTCACGCGTTTGACGGCTCGTCCGTGGCCGGCTGGAAAGGCATTGAAGCTTCGGACATGCAACTCATGCCCGACCCCAATACCGCCAACATCGATCCCTTCTATGAAGAAACCACCCTCTTCATGAGCTGTGACGTGATCGAGCCCAGCGATGGCAAGGCCTACGAGCGTGATCCACGCTCGGTGGCGCATCGTGCCGAAGCCTACCTCAAGGCCTCCGGCATGGGCGACACCGCCTACTTTGGTCCTGAGCCAGAGTTCTTCCTGTTTGACGACGTGCGCTGGAACACCGACATGTCGGGCTGCTTCTTCAAGATCGACGACTACGAGGCACCGTGGAACTCGGGCAAGAAAATGGAAGGCGGCAACCGCGGCCACCGTCCCTCCACCAAGGGCGGCTACTTCCCCGTGCCACCGGTCGACAGCACACAAGACATGCGCGCCGAGATGTCC
>JALNWC010000276.1 GCA_023231075.1 Rhodoferax sp. | reverse complement strand
GCGCCCCGAGCGCGGTGCTGGCAGGTGCATAGCGCTCTCACCCACAAGGTGAATGCCATCGAAGCCATCAAGCGTTGATTTCATGCGGCTTGGCAAGGGACGCAAAGCGGTCAACTGCCGTTTCTAGGTTGAATCCCTGTCGGCGCATGGTGCGTGAACTCGAACAAGAAAACGCAAACTCATGAGACAGACCAGCGGCGGGTCTGCAGCCATTCCGGTCATACAGAAGTTCAAATGGTCCACCCGGAACCGGTCATTCGTGCATGTGGCTCGCCGGCTGTAGTATTGCGGCACATCCAACTGAAGCGGCACCCGGACTCGACCACAATGGCCTACGCTGCCCGGCTTCCGTCCAGGTTGAGTAGTTGGAATTCAACTGGCGATTCTTCCAGAGCGTTTGTCTTGCGCACTTCGTCAATTAACAGGTCGAGGCCCTCGTAGTTGAACTGGCTCGACCAGTGTGCCATTTTTGCGAGGGCTTGTACGAAGCCCTGCGGCTCATTTTTTCGAGTCAGTGCCCGAGCGCAGTCTACGTACTGCAAGTGATACAGCGTGGGGATGATGATTCGAGAAGCCCCCGCGCGCGTGAGTTCAGCGTTCATGACAAGCCGAGACAGTCTGCCATTGCCATCATCGAACGGATGTACCTCCGAAACCAAGAAGGCGTAGTACGCACCGCGTGCCAGGCCCTCCGGCACGGAACGCGCTAACGCGGAGCCTTCGGCGAAAGTCCCTCGAACCAAGGCTGGGTCAACGAACTGCGTCGTCCCAGCGTAATTGACTTCGAGCTTGAGCTTGCCTGGTTGCGCTTCGGGTCTCATCTTCAGCATCTCCGCGTGCCAGCTTTCCAGCCCAGCCAGGAATTCTTCTCCTGCCAACGGTGGGCTATCGCGGTACGGAGACGTGATAGCAAGCCGAAACACGCCGAGGATGTCGTGGGAGTCTTTCGGGCGGCTCGTCATGACCTTGTTGGTCATGACGATGTCGCGCGCCTGCTGAATATCGAACTTTGTGCCCTCCACGTAGTTCGAAAAATAGGACTCAAGGAAGGCGGCGTTTTGCCTCGCAACACCCTGCAAGCTGCGTTCGATATGCGGCAGCGCAACCGTGCGCAAGTGCGCGGCCAGCACCTCGAAGCGCTCAAGACGCTCCCGGTCGACAGGCGCGCCTCGGGCAACTGCCCTCCCAGCCTTGGTTGTGAGCTCGCCTTTAGAGTACGTCCCCAGTAGCGTGCCGATGATGGTTCTCAGGCGCCCAAGGGATTTTTCAGCCCCAAGCGGCGAGGCCAAGGCAGCAGCTTGGTCCCGGACTTCGTTCAGAGCTTTTTCCCCTGACGAGTTCAGAATAGCGACAAGCATCTCCTCAACATCCGCTCTAGATGCCCGGAGGTCTCCCTTTCGGCCAATGTTCTCCAGAAGCATGCGAGCTCGGCTGGCAAATTGAAGTCCTGTTGTTCCGATGCTCAAGTCTCCCGGAAGTGGGCCTGGGCCCCTGACAACCCTGACAGTCACCCCTGGTAGAAGAATCTTTCGATTAAACGAGGTCGGGTGTGAGAGGATGACCTCACCTGACGCCAGCAAGCCTCCTCGCATCGCGCTGAGGTGCGACACGACTCCGCCTGGAACAACCACCCCCACGATGCGCTGCCAGTTTCTTCGGACAAGTGTTTTGAGCTCGTCCTCAGATTGTTTAGCCGCGTAAACCCCGCTGTAGACACGCGAGAGCTGCTCGTTCGCCGCTTGCCGCTGGAGCTTTCGAGCCTCTGCGTCCGAGAGAGACGCGCTGAAGATGAGTTCCTCGGTAGGAGGGGATAGCTTGGATAGGGGCATTTTGTCGGTGGACTACTAAGAAGTTGGGCTGATTGTCGTTATTTAACTAAGAAACAGGCTTTTTTGTCGTTTATCGACTAAGTTCGAAATCTGAGCGCGCTAACCTGTCGCCAAGCAGTTTGGCTGAAAAGCACTTAAAAATCAAACCCCGACGCTTGGAAATGTCGTTTAATCACTTAAAAAATAGTGATTATGTCGTTTTTTAACTAACTTCATTGCAATTCACAGGCGGTAGAACCGGACGATACCCTTGCCTGATAGGGGAGAGCATCAAGGGGTGGGAAATGAAGCCGCCCAGACAGAACTGGACCACAAGAAAGCTGACTATCGTGTGCGCCCGTTTCCAGCCTCAAGCGGCAGTAGAAACACGGACTCCAGTGCTCAAATCAACGCCAGCAATGGCACCACTGTCACCGCCCAACGCCGACCATTGAGTAGAGCAGCCGGCCTGTGCTGACGGATCAGACGATCAAGGGCAATTCAGGCCAAATCGATGCACGCGGCCAAGGGCATGCCCGCTGGGGCTTCATGGTCAGCGATCACAAACGCCCGGCTCGGGTGGTGGGCCGCATCGGTCAGCACCTCATGCAGGAAGTTGATGGACGGCCGGTCCAGCGCGGCAAAGGGTTCGTCCAGCAGGGTCAGTGCTGCGCCACTGGCCAAAGCTGCGGCCAGCAGCACTTTGCGCCGGGTGCCGGTCGAGAGCATGGACAGGGACTTGCCCACATGCTCCTGCAACGCAAAGCCCGCCACCAGGTCGGCCAGGTCCGTCGTGCTGAAGCCCGGATGCAGCGCCTCCACCGCTCTGAAAAGATGCGCCACCGGCATGGCGTCATGCGTGTCGGCTCGGGGATCGGCCCTGAAAACCTGCCGGTGGTACGCCTCAGGGTCCGTCGACAAGGAAACGCCCTTGAGGGTCAGTTCCCCGGCAGCGGGAGGCACATCGCCAGCCAACATGGCCAGCATCGTGGTTTTGCCGCTGCCGTCAGCCCCGCGCACCAGGGTGAGCCCGGCCGCGATATCGACGGACCAGTTCTCAAACAGCACACGCTCAGGCAGGGAAAACCTCACGCCCGAGAGCCGCAGGATGGGCGCGGCCCTGGGCTTGTTGGCTTGTGTGACGGCGGGTTGCGGTGCATTGGGGTGCCAGGGCGTGTTGTGCATGGCGGCATTTTGGCATTGCTGATTCGCAGCCCCGCAGTTTCCACAATGTTGGCCGACCCCGACATCGAGGCCATCTACAACCCGCTGCCCAATGACCAGCATGTGGCCATGACGCTGGCCGCGGCCCGCGCCGGCAAACACGTGCTGTGCGGAAAACCCTTTGCCATGAATGCGCGTGAGGCCGAAGCGCCGATTGAGGCGGCCGGACGTTTTTGGTACGAGTCGGAGCCGCTACGCCCGGTTCAAGTCCGGCCAGACCGGGCAGTGGGAAGCCGTTTAAATGACATAACTTCAAAATCACCCCGACGCATGAAAGTCGGCTGTCATTGCGGGCACCGACCCGCAATCCATGCCCCCAAATGCATGGATGCCGGGTCGTAGCCCGGCATGACAAGCTATGGGTACATGGATGCCGAGCTCAACCGCGCATGGCTTTCAGGACGGCATTGAAGGTGGCGCTGGGCCGCATGACGGCCTTGACCTTGGCCGCGTCAGCCAGGTAATACCCGCCAATGTCCACCGGATGGCCCTGCACGGCCTTGAATTCGGCGGTGATTTGCGCCTCGTTGTCGGTCAGTGCCTTGGCCAGCGGCGCGAAATGCGCCTGCAGTTCCTGGTCGTCAGTCTGCGCGGTGAGTTCCTGCGCCCAATACATCGACAGGTAGTACTGGCTGCCGCGGTTGTCGAGTTCGCCGGTGCGGGTGGACGGCGACTTGCGGTTGTCGAGCAGCTTGCCGGTGGCGGCGTCGAGCGTTTTGGCCAGGATGCTGGCTTTTTTGTTGCCGGTCTTCAGTCCCAGGTCTTCCAGCGACACGGCGAGCGCCAGGAATTCGCCCAGCGAATCCCAACGCAGGTGGTTTTCTTCGACCAATTGCTTGACATGCTTGGGCGCCGAGCCGCCGGCACCGGTTTCGTACATGCCGCCGCCGGCCATCAGCGGCACGATCGACAGCATCTTGGCGCTGGTGCCGAGTTCCATGATGGGGAACAGGTCGGTCAGGTAGTCGCGCAGGATGTTGCCGGTGACCGAAATGGTGTCCATGCCGCGGATAACGCGCTCCAGCGTGTAGCGCATGGCGCGCACCTGCGACATGTGCTGGATCTCCAGGCCGGTGGTGTCGTGGTCTTTCAGGTACAGCTCGACCTTCTTGATCAGTTCGGCTTCGTGCGCGCGGTACGGGTCGAGCCAGAAAATGGCGGGCATGCCGGAATTGCGGGCACGGGTGACGGCCAGCTTGACCCAGTCGCGGATCGGCGCGTCCTTGCACTCGCACATGCGCCAGATGTCGCCTTCTTCCACGTTTTGGGTCAGCAACACCTCACCGGTGGCGATGTCGACGATGTTGGCCACGCCGGCTTCGGGCACCTCGAAGGTCTTGTCGTGGGAGCCGTATTCTTCGGCCTGTTGCGCCATCAGGCCGACATTGGGCACGGTGCCCATGGTGACCGGGTCAAAGTTGCCGTTGGTCTTGCAGAAGTTGATCATCTCCTGGTAGATGCGGGCAAAGGTGCTCTCGGGCATCACGGCCTTGGTGTCTTTGGGGCGGCCGTCGGCGCCCCACATCTTGCCGCCGATGCGGATCATG
>JALNWC010000275.1 GCA_023231075.1 Rhodoferax sp. | reverse complement strand
TGCATCAGCGGGCGACGGATCAGCAGCGGTTCCTGGAGCAGTAGCGCCAGCGCCGCCTCCGCATCCAGTGCGTCGGGCTGAACTTCGCCGCTTTTGACGCGCGGCGCGGCGCGGTTGAACCAGTCTGGCACCGGCAACGGTGCCAGAAAAGCCAGCAGGCTCTCAGAAGTCCAGTGGGCGCTCAGCAGGTTGCGCCGCTCCAGCGTGTGGCCCGCTGCCTCTAACGCTGCGCGCTGGCGCGCGTTGCCGCCACAGCCGGGTTTTTCAAAGAAAACAAGGTGGGTCATGCGACTTCCTTTCAATGAACGGTGGACCGTTCGGCCTGGCGACGCGTGGCCGCACGAAGCAGTTGCAGGCATTCCACACTGGCCGCCATGTCCAGTGCGCTGAAATCGTCTTGCGACACCAGATGCGGATTGGCACCCAAGTCCAGCAGCGTGGCCACGACCGCCTGCTTGCCTGCCGACGCGCCATACATGAGTGCGGTGGCCTGCACCAGGTTGGCATGGTCGATCGGCACACCCGCAGCGACCAGTGTGCGGATCAGCTTGGGCTCACCGTTGACGCAGGCCAGCCACAGGGCATTGTTGCCATCGTGGTTGACTGCCTCCAGTGGCACGCCAAAGGCCAGCAGCGCGGTCACGGCATCGGCAGCGCCGCGCCAGGCGGCGTGCATCAAGGGGGTGTTGCCATGTTGGCCGGGTGCCTCGGGCCGGGTCGGGTCGAGGCCTTCGGCAGATAGCCAGGCAGCCAGCGCGGGTGGAACGGCGGCGACGGGCTTTGCGACGGGCGGGGCGGGCAAGGTTGACGCGCCTGCCAGGTGGCTGGCCGCATGGTGGCGCGCCTCCCGCGCATCCGGCAACAGGGCGTTGGGTCGCTCAGCCAGCCCGGCGCGGGCCTGTTCGGGGTGCAGGCGCTGGAAATGTTTGTCAGCCATGGTCAACTCCTTTTTTCGGGAAATCCAATTTCCAAATCATTCGTGTCCAGGCATCGAGCCGCAGACATTGCGCACGCAAGGCAAGGCGAGATAACAACGACATGGATGATTCAGGAATGGGATAGGTGGGCATAGGGTGGCTCGGTGGCCATGCGGGCATCCAGCAGCGGTGCACCGATGGTGAAGTGGTAAACCGATTGCAGCGGCGCGCTGGCGGCAGGCTGCGGCAGGCCGATCAGCTGGTGCAGCGCGTCGTCAAAGAAGCAACCGATGCCGGTGCCGCGCAGGCCCAGCGCCTCAGCCTCCAGGTACAGCGCCTGGCCGATCAAACCGGCTTCCTGAAAGCGCTGGCGGTAGGCGGCAGCGTCGGGCAGCGGGTTGAATTCGGCCAGCAGCGCAAAGCCCAGAATCGCGTCCGAGCCCAGCGCCTGGTGGCAGTTCAGGGTGCGCAGGGTGCCCGCCAGTGCCGGGTTTTCGCTTAACAGCAGCAGCGGCGCATCTGCCGGGGCATCAGGCACGGGAAGCAATTCCAACGCCGCTGGCAAAGTGCGGCGCAACAGGTCGGCCCCGGCCACACGGCGTGGCAGCAGGTAAGCGCCGGGTGCCAGACCGTCCACCCGGTGCGCAAACAGCAGCACATGCACCCGGGCATCTGTTGGCCAGGCATCGAAGGGCAGGCGGGCCGGGTGCAGCGCGCGCAACAGCCGCCAGAGCGGGGCGACAGGCATGCGGGCGCGGGCATCAAAATGCTGGGCGCTGCGGCGTTGGCGGATCAGTGTGGCGGCGCTCTGGGTGCTGCGCGGCAGGTCGGGAAGCGTCGGGGCGGCAGAGCGTTCTGCGCCGTGTCCCCCGCCCGCTGCGCGGGCTCCGCCTTGACCTGCGCAGAACGCTCTGGCGTCCGGACTTCCAGGCACTTCCGGTGGCACGGCAGGCACACGGGTCGCCACCGCCACGGTGTCCACCACCGGCCAGCGGTACATCGGGTGGCGGTCCAACCGGTTGGCAAGGCCTTGCCATTGGCCGGGTGCGGGCCAGTCGAACGGCTTGTCCGGCGTGGCAGCGGGCTTGCCGGGCAGCAACTCAAACAGCGCATCGGGCTCTTCACGCTCGGCAGCACCGAAGTCAGCTTCGCGATTCAGCCCCAGCAGCGCAGCGAGTTGCGCCGTGCTGCAGGCTACCGGCGCCATCCGCCAGCCCAGCACGGCGGCGGCGTAGCGCAAGGCGCCGATGGCATGGCCGACATCGAGCTGGCAGTAGCGAAAGGCGCGCTCGCCGTATTTCCAGGCCTCGCGCCACTGGATGCTGGTCAGGGCGACCAAGGCACGGGGGGCAGCGGCGACACCTGGCGGCGGCGCGAAGCTGGCACGTTGTTCCAGCGCATGCTCGCGCGGCGCGTAGTGGTGAACCCCATCGTTGATCTGCGAGACACCCTGACACACCAGCCAGGCCTCGGTCGGGTGCAGGTTGCCGCTCGACGGGTTGACACGCATGGCCCAGCGGTCCGGCCCGTACTGCTTCCAGGCGGATAGCGCAAAACTCAGCTCGAACAGCAGGCCGATCGCCTCAAGGTTCATCGGGTGGGGGGCAACGCGACCGGGTTCGAACAGATCGGCCCAGGGGGTCGCCAGGCCATCGGCTTTGAGCGGCAACGGGGTCAGTGGCGCCCCTGCGTAGCGGCGAAACGGGTCGGGCTGGGCGTCCCAGTCCAGGGTGTCAGGCCCGGCCGCGTAGCCGGTCAAGCGGTGTTTGCTGCGCTCGTGGTAGACCTGCACGGTGGTCAAGTCACGGTCGGCTTGGGTCAATTCAGACATGACTCGATCCCTTCAGACTTTGTGCCAGGGCCAACAGGCCGCTGGTTTGCTCGGTGATGGCCCGTACGGTAGCAGCTTGCAGCCGACGCAGCCAGCGCTGCGGCAGCTGTGCCGCACCGCAGCGCGCCCCAGCCAGCATGCCGAGCAGCGCACCGGTGGTGTCGGCATCGTCGCCCTGGTTCACGGTGGCCACCAGCGCTGCCTCAAAGTCCTCATGCCGCGTGAGGTAATGCAGCACGGTTTGCACCGTGTCCACCACATAGGCGGTGGCGTAACCGCGGTAGGGGGTGAAGGAGAAGGCCGGATTGCCCGTGACCCACTGCGCGGCCCACAGCTGGCAGGCGCTGTGGTCAAGTCCACCCAGCAGCAGGCCAAGCAGTCTTCCCAGGCCCAGGGTGGCAGCATCCGACAGCGGATGGTGGTGGGTCAGGTGCGACTGGGCGATGGACAGGCGCGCAAAAGCCGCGTCGTTCCCCAGCGTGGCCAGCACGGCGGGCAGGTTGCGCATCAGCGCGCCGTTGCCGCCATCACCCGGGCTGTACGGGCCTTCCAGGGTGTGTTCGTGCATGTAGCGCAGGATGCCACGGCGACAGGTGTTGCCGCAGTCCACCGGTTTGCCCTTGAACCAGCGCACATACGCATCACCAATGCCACGAACCAAGGTGTCGTCTCCGGTGGCCTGATTGATCAGGCCGGGGTGGCCGCCTTGCAGAATGGCATCTCCCAGCGCCAGGCACATGGTGGTGTCGTCGGTGACCTGGCCGCGCGCCAGCTTGAGCCAGCCACCACCGATGATCTCGCGGTGTACGCCGTATTTGGCCGCGATCTCGCGCGGGCGCATGAACTCCACCGTGGCCCCCAGCGCATCGCCGATGGCAAAACCCAGGTAGGCACCCAGGGCACGGTCGTGCAAGTCATGCATAACGGGCCATCACGTCGTAGTCGCCACCCAGCGCCAGCACTTCCTGCTCACCCTGCAGGACCTGGCCGGGCAGCAGGTCGGGAAACACCAGCACCTTGCACATCGGCACCTGCACTTCAAACACCCAGTCACCAAAACACGAGGCGTCTTCCTGCGACAGGCTGAACGACACCAGGTTGTTCAGGCGCACGGTGCAGCGGCGGTTCTGCAGGCGACCGGCCACCACCTGTTCCTCGCACTGGTTGCTGCCGCGCCACAATTTGAGGTGCCGTGCGGCGCTGTTGTTCCGGCTGCGCAGACGGCACAAGGCCCATTGGCAAAACTCGTACAGCAAGTCGAGTTGCTGGTAAATGTTGTTGTTATTGAGACGGCTGGAGGCTTTTTCCTGCAGGTAGGCCATCCAGGCCGGTGACGGGAAACGTGCCAGCGGGGCCTTGTGGAAACCGGGAACCATGCCGAAGCGGCTTTCGACCCAGCCCTTCAGGACGGCCCCCGCCACCCCATTGGCATCCATGCCCCAGCCTTGCAGCAGTTGGCGCCAACTGCTGCGCCAACGCCGTTGCTCAGACTGGCCCATGCCGAGCAACTCATGCGGCGCGGGTTTTTTGAGACCAAATGCGAGGCTCAGGTAATGCACAAACATGTCGTGGGCCTCGCTCAGGTCATGGCTGCTTTCCAGTAGCGAAAACAGGCCCGGATGGGCCTCGCGGGTTCCGGCGATGGCCAGTGGCACGGGGTGGGCGTTGAATGTGGTGCTGGCCAGCACCCGTGCCGGCACACCGACCAGATTGGTCGCATACCAGCGCTGATCCTGATCCTGATCCTGATCCTGATCCTGATCCTGATCCTGATCCTGATCCTGATCCTGATCCTGATCCTGATCCTGATCCTGATCCTGATCCTGATCCT
>JALNWC010000274.1 GCA_023231075.1 Rhodoferax sp. | reverse complement strand
CCCATACCGAGGTGCTGGATGCCGAGACTTTGCGCACCGGCAGCGAGAGCAACCACGCCACTGCGCTGTTTGATGCCGCCCTGGCGGGGCTGCGTCTGAAGCGCGCCACGGGCGAACTCTGAATCCGAGGAGATTGATGCCATGAAAACACCCCTCAAACGCTTACCCATTGCGGTGCTGCTGGCCCTGCTGGCCGCCATGGGCCTCGCCGCCGGGTGGCGGCTGCTGCGCCAGCCGCCGCTGCCCGACGGCCTGATCCAGGCCAACGGCCGCATCGAGGGAGACCACTACCTCGTTGCTGGCAAGATGCCGGGGCGTGTGGCCGAGCTCTTCGCCAGAGAAGGCGACACGGTGCAAAAAGACCAGGTGTTGCTGCGGCTCGATGCCGCCCAGGTGGACGCCAGGTTAGAGCAGGCGCGTCAGGCCGTGATCGTTCTGGACGCCCAACTCAAGGCCGCCCAGACCGGGCTGGCGATGCTGCGCAAGGATGCGCCACTGAGCGTTCAGACCGCCGCGGCCGGCGAGGCGCTCGCGCGTTCCCAGCGCGCGACGGCGCTCGCCAACGCGGCGCAGGCGACGCGGGACGCCACCCGTTTCAAGCGGCTCGCGGAATCCGGCACGGTGGACCGGCATCGTTACGAGCAAATGGAGCTCGCCAGTCTGGTGGCGCAAAACCAGGCTGATGCGGCGCAGAACGGTGTCACCCGTGCCGAAAAGCAGCTCGCCCAAGCCCGGCTTGGCTTGGAGCGCATTCGCGTCAGGGAAGATGAGGTGGCGGCCCTGGCCGCCCAGCGTGACCAGGTCAGGGCGGCGCTGGCCGAGGCGCAGAGCGTGCGCGATGACCTGAACCTCAAGTCCCCGGCGGCCGGGGTGATCACCACCCGCATGGCGGATGTGGGAGAGGTCATCGCGCCCGGCGCGCCGCTGTTCGACATCGTTGATCTGGACCGGCTCTACCTCAAGGTGTTCATTCCAGCCAACGAGATCGGCCAAGTGCGCCTGGGCTTGTCGGCGCGCATCCACACCGATGCGTTTCCGGACGAGCCGCTTGCGGCCACCGTGCGTCAAATTGCCTCGCAAGCCCAATTCACGCCCAAGGAGGTGCAAACCCCCGATGAACGGGTCAAGCTGGTCTATGCGGTCAAGCTCTACCTGGAGGCGAACCCGCAACACCGGGCCACACCCGGCCTGCCTGCCGATGCGGTGATCCGCTGGAAAGAGGATGTGCCATGGGTCAAACCGCAATGGTAGACCGCCACCCGCCCGTCGTACGAGTGCAGGATTTCGTCAAACGCTATCGCCGGCAGATGGCGGTGGACGGTGTCAGCCTGAGCATCGACCGCGGCGAGATTTACGGCCTGATCGGCCCTGACGGGGCCGGCAAAAGCAGTCTGATGAAGGCCATTGCCGGCGTCCTCTCTTTTGAAGGGGGGACGATGGACGTTCTTGGCGAAAGGATCGACTCTGAAGCCGCGGCAGAACGGGTGAAAGGCCGGATCGGCTTCATGCCGCAGGGTCTGGGCCTCAATCTCTACCCCGAGCTGTCGGTTGAGGAAAACATCGACTTTTTTGCCGAACTGCGTGATGTGCCGCACGCGGAACTGGCCCGACGCAAGCAAAAGCTGCTGGGCATGACGCGTCTGGACAAGTTCCGCAGCCGCCCCATGAAACTGCTTTCAGGCGGCATGAAGCAAAAGCTCGGCCTGGTCTGCACCTTGGTCCACGAGCCCGAGCTGATCATTCTGGATGAGCCGACCACGGGCGTCGATCCCGTGTCGCGGCGGGATTTCTGGCGAATCCTGACCCAATTGCTGCGCGAGCGTGGCGTCACCGCCTTGGTCTCAACCGCCTACCTGGACGAAGCGGCGCGGTTTCACCGCCTGTCCTTGATGCTTGGCGGGCGGGTACTGGCCGAGGGCGAGCCGGACGTGATCCTGCGCGATATGCCCGGCACGCTGGTGTCGCTGGTGGCCGAGCCACAGGTAGAGGCATTGTTGCGCCTGAAGACCCTCTTCCCGCAGGCCGAAGCGGTGGGGCAGAAGCTGCGCGTGTTTGTGCCGGGAACCTCGCCGCAGGCGGCCCGCGCACAAGTCGAGGCGCAGCTTGACGGACTGCGGGTGAGCGAGCTGCGAGTCGATACGCCCGAGCTGGAAGACGCCTTCATCGCCTCGTTGTACCAACAACAGGGGGCCGGGCCGGACGATGCCCGACCCACTCAGGGCTGGTTTGAGGGTGATTTGCCCCAGGGCGATGGGATTGCCATCGTCGCGCGCGACCTGACCCGGGAATTTGGTGATTTCCGCGCCGTTGACCAAGCCAGTTTCGAGGTTCGGCAGGGGGAAATTTTTGGTTTGCTAGGTGCCAATGGCGCCGGCAAGACCACGGTGATCAAAATGTTGACCGGCATCTTGCCACCCACGGGCGGGGCGGGATCGGTGGCGGGTCAAGACATGCGCCATGCCAGTCAGACGATCAAGGCGCGTATCGGTTATGTGTCGCAGGCATTTTCCCTGTATCAGGATATGACGGTCTTTGAGAATCTGCGCCTGTTTGCCCGCATCTACGGTGTGCCGACCCGCCGTCTGGCGCAACGTATTGACCGGGTGCTCGCGCTGGCGGGACTCACCGAGGTCAGGTCCCAGCTGGCCAGTAAGTTGCCGATGGGCATTCGCCAGCGTCTGGCGCTGGCCTGCGCCCTGGTGCACGGACCGCGGGTGTTGTTCCTGGATGAGCCGACTTCCGGCGTGGACCCCATCGGGCGACGCCGCTTCTGGGAAATTCTGGTCAATTTGGCACGCACCGAGCAGGTCGCCATTCTGATCACCACCCACTACATGAGCGAGGCCGAGCACTGCGACCATCTGGTGCTGATGCACGCCGGGCGCGTCATTGCCGACGACAGCCCGGCCGCCCTGAAAGCGGCGCTGCAGCGGGAGGCCGGTCAGGTGCTGGACATCGCCGCCGAGCCGGTGCTGGCCGCATTGGAGGCCTTGGAGCAGGCCGGGTTTTCTGACACGGCCCTGTTTGGCAAACGCATCCATTTGCTGGCACATGATGTCGTCGCAGTCGAAACCCGCATCCGCGCCGTCTTTGCGGAGCGCGCCATCGCGCTGCTTGAACTGGCGCCCCGCGCGTCAACGCTGGAAGATGTGTTCGTCTACCGCATCCTGCAACAGGAACGACAGGAGAAACCACCATGAATTTCCGGCGTATCGTGGCGCTGGCCCACAAGGAGTGGCGCGAGATTCTGCGCGACCGCTTGTTTTTCACCCTGGCTTTCGTGGTACCCGCGTCCTTGATGCTGATCTTTGGCTACGGTCTCACGCTCGATGTGGAGCACATTCCCTTCGCCGTGGTGGATCAGGACAAGACCGCCATGAGTCGCGATTATCTGCATCGCTTCATCGACTCGCGCTATTTCAACTACCAGGGTGAGGTACCGAGCGAGCGCGAATTGGCTCCCCTGCTGGCCGACAGCCGCATCCGGCTCGCGATTGTCGTCCCCCCGCGTTTTCAGGAGAACCTGATGGCCGGACGGGCCGTGGCGGTACAAACGCTGATCGATGGCACCTTCCCGTTCCGCACCGCCAGCAGCAAGGGCTACGTCGTGGCGATCAATGCAGCGTTCAACAACGAACTGATGGGTCATTACATTTCACGCCGTCTGGGTGTGTCTGTGCCATCAGCCATGGCTCTGGTGCAGCCGGTCGCGGGGCAGCTTCGCTACCTCTACAACCAGGAGATGAAGAGCGTCTGGACCATCGCGCCCGTGATAATGATGTTCGTGTTGATGATTACCCCGCCATTTCTGACCGCACTGGGCGTGGTCCGCGAAAAAGAGAATGGCTCCATCTACAACATCTACGCTTCGACCGTGACGCGCGGTGAGTTTCTGATCGGCAAGCTCACCCCCTACGTCGGCATCTCGGTCGTCAATTTTCTGATCCTCTGGCTGATGGCAACCGGCTTGTTTGGCGCCCCTTTCAAGGGGGATCCGCTGTTCTTCTTCCTCGCCTCGGTGATCTATGTCACCTGCACGACCGGCGTGGGTCTGTTGGTCTCGCTGTTCGTGCGCACCCAGGTGGCCGCGATGATGCTCACCGTCATCGTCACCATCGTGCCGTCCGTGCTGTACTCAGGTCTGTTGGTGCCGATCGCCTCGATGGAGCCGGCCGGGCAGTTTGAAGCCCACCTGTTCCCGGCCATGTATTACACCGATCTCGTTCTCGGCAGTTTCCTCAAAGGCGTCGGTCTGGAACAATTGTGGGGCAAGGTGCTGGCGCTCCTGCTCTATTCCATCGCGCTATGGGCGACCAGCTTCTTCATGTTTCACAAGAGGCCGAGATCATGAACACGCACACCGAAGAAAATCGCGCTCGCCTTCAGTTGTGGTGGTCGCGGCTGGCTGCGATGACAGCCAAGGAACTGATTCAGTTCGGGCGCGATACGCTGCTGTTGTTCGCGATCATCTATCTGTTTGTCTTTGACACCTACATGGCGGGCAACGTCAGCATGCAGTTGAACAACGCCGTGGTGGTCGTGCATGACGCGGATCACAGTGCGGCGTCACGCGAACTCACCT
>JALNWC010000273.1 GCA_023231075.1 Rhodoferax sp. | reverse complement strand
CCTGAAAGAGGCCGTGCATGAGCAGGAAAGCCGGATGTTTTTCCAGATCAAGGGCAAGCGGGTGGAATTCGAGGGCTCGATCAAGGCCGCGCACCGCAAACTGAAAACCAATTTTTTCCGCTGGCTGGTCAGCAACCGCCCGCAGAACCTGATCACCGGCCCGATCATCTACAGCATGATCGTGCCGCTCATGATGCTCGACCTGTGCGTGAGCTTTTACCAGTGGAGCTGTTTTCCGATTTACCGCATCACCAAGGTGCGCCGCAGCGACTACATCGTCTATGACCGCGCCCAGCTGGGCTACCTCAACTTCATCGAGAAGTTCCACTGCTTCTACTGTGAATACGGCAACGGGCTGATGGGCTACATGCGCGAAATCCTGGCGCGCACCGAGGCCTATTTTTGCCCGATCAAACACGCCCACAAGATCCTGGGCACCCATGGCCACTACAACCGCTTTCTGGATTACGGCGACGCGGCCGACTACGAGGCCCGGCTGGAGGCGTTTCGCCAGGCCATGGGCAAGCTGAAATAAACGCGGCCAACAACAACGAACGGTCATGCCCTCCGAGCCGCCCCGAATCACGGAAGAAGCTCGTCACTGCGAGCGAAGCGCGGCAGTCCATGCAGTCGGAATTCATGGATTGCTTCACTGCGTTCGCAATGACGCTGTACTCTCCCCTTAACGCATCTCGAAGGCTTCCTGGTGAAAGCGCGGCCGCCAGCCCAGCGCCGCCAGGCCTTGGCGCAGGGCATTGGCCAAGCCGGTCGGTCCGCAAAACCAGATTTCCGTCTTGCCTGACACACCCAGTGCCGCGGCCGTCAATTTGGCGCCTTGACGCGCGTCATGGAGGTGCAGCCGGACCGTTGGCAGGGTCGCACACAAGGCCCGCAGGCGCGGCACAAAAGCGTCGCTGGCCTGGTCGCGGGTGCAGTAGTGCAGTTCGGCCGCCGGCGCCTTGTCGGGCGCGGCCTGCAGGGACGCCAGCCAGGCCAGAAAAGGTGTCACGCCTATGCCGCCGGCGATCCAGATCTGCCGCGCGCGCCGCTGGCGCCGCCCCATGTCAAAGCGCCCGTAAGGCCCTTCCACCCGCACGCTTTGGCCTGGGCGCAGGCGCTGTGGCAAGCTGCGGGTGTAGTCGCCCAGCGCCTTGATCTGGAAGCTGACCGTGTGGTCGCCCTGGTCGGCGCTGGCCATGGTGAACGGATGCGCGCCCTCCTGGTCGTCAAAGCTGACAAAGGCAAACTGGCCCGGACGGTGACCGCGCCAGCCGGGGCCCAGGCGACACACCACCGTGGTGACATCGGGCGCCAGCGGCGCCACCGCGATGATCTCGCCGCGGCTTTCGCGGGCCTTGCCAATGCGGCCCAACAGGGTGTGCAGCGCGCCGTAAACGCCTGCAGCCAGCAACACGGCCAGCAGCGCACCCACCGGCTGAGCCCAATAAGCCGTGGGCGCGAGCAGTGCCGCATGAAAGGCCAGCATCAGGTAAAGCACCGGCATGGCGCGGTGCAAAAAGCGCCAGGGCCGGTAGGGAAACTGCTTCCACAAGGTGATCACCAGCATCGCCAGCAGCGCGTAAATGGCCCATTCGCCCATGTCTTCGGCCAGGTCGCGCAGCACGTCGAGCCAGCCGGTGAACACCTCGTCGGGCACCCGGCCCTGGCGGCCAATCGTAGCTTTCAGGATGTCGCCGGACATCTCGACCAGCCAGTGCAGCGCGGCCAGGCCGACCGCCAGAATGCCGGCCCATTTGTGGCTGCGGTAAATGCGGTCCATGCCCCCCAGAGGCGCTTCCAGCCACACCGGCCGGGTTGCCAAAAACATGGCCAGCGACAGCATCGCCACCGACAGCAGGCCGCTCAGATACAGCAGCTGCTGGCGCCCCAGCCACAGCGCATGGACATTCGGGTCCGCCGGGGTCCGGGCGATGTCCCAGCCCCAGGCCAGGGCCAGCAGCGTGATCAAGCTGGCGAACAAGGTTTTCATGGTGACTGGCTCCAAAGGGGCAAGCTCAGTCCTCGTAATAACCGCGTTCGGCACCGGTATGGCAGGCCGCGCAGTTGGCCTTGCTGCGCACCGTGCTTTGCGTCCACTCCGAGGCACTCACTTCCCGGTGTTCCTTGACCCAGCGGGGCAGTTCGGTGATGCGCAGCGGGGCCTGGCCTGGCGCGACATCGCGCAGCAGCTTGTTGCCGTAACGCGTGCCGACCTGGTCGGCGGCGTTGGCCGTGAGGTAGTTGGTGATTTTTTTGGCGGTGGCCGGGTCCACGCTGGCGTCGTCACCGAAATGGTTTTTCAGGTCCGCCATCATGCGCGTCCAGGAGCGCGCCGGCAGCATGGACGGCGCAAATGCCAGGTGGCAGCCGCCGCACTCTTCCTTGACCACGGCGTCCGCCACGGGCGCATAAAAATGGCCGCCACCGGCCTGGGCACGGCCCAGGACCAGGGCAGAAAAACCGATGACAAGCAGACCTAAAACGAGCGGGCGGTAGGGGATGTTCATGACCAATTCCTTGGGTTGACGGTGATTGAAATTACTGGCCGGCCATGAAGCTCAACCAGTCGCCTTTTTCCCGGGGGCTGCATTCGCGGCCCATCACTTCAGTGCAGTTGCGCTTGAACCATTTCTCGACCTTGGCCGGATCGGCATAACGGGTCGGGGACGCCGACAGTGCGACGGGCTCAATGGATTTGCCGGTCCGTGTTTGCCCGCGCGCGCGCGGGTCTTTGCCGTGGCAGATGGTGCAGCTGGGGGTGTCTGGTTTGCCACCGGTAAAGGTTTGCAGGTAGAGCGCCTTGCCGCGCACGGCAGAAAAGCCGGCAAACGCCGGGTCGGCCGCCTTGGCGGCGCTGGCATACTGCGCCAGCAGCTCGTCCCGGGGGCCGGCAAAACTGGTACTGCTCAGGCTCAATGACAAGACGGCGGTGAGCAGGGGGAGGGTCAGGTTGGGGTGCATGGTCGCTTCCTTGTTCGGTGGGTATGGGAGCGACTATGCGCACGCGCAACTGAACGCAAGGTGAATGCTTTGTTCATCCTGCGTTCAGCTTGGCAGGGTATAAAAGTCGGCTTCACCGTGTCAGGTCACCCCGCCATGCAACACCCCATCGCAAACCGCTCAAGCCAGGCCTCACGCCGGCCCTGGCGCGCGTGCCTGGCCGTGCTGTGCACGGCGGCGCTCATGGGCGTCAGCGGCTTCAGCCGGGCCGACGCCGACCATGACCGAGCCCGGCGGGCGCTGGAAGCCGGGGAGGTGCTGCCGCTGGGCACCATCCTGACGCGCCTGGAGCGCGAGCACCCGGGCCAGGTGCTTGACGTGGAGCTGGACCTTGAAAAACACAGCGGCGTGGAACGCTGGGTCTACGAGATCAAGCTGTTGCGCCAGGGCGGTTCCCTGGTCAAACTGGAGGTTGACGCGCGCACCGGCGCCGTGATCAGCCGCAAGTTGAAAAACTGACATGATCGCAAACCACACGGGCCAAGCGGGTGCCCCAAGCCCCAAAGTTCAGCCATGCGCCTCCTGATTGTCGAAGATGAACCCACCTTGTTGACGCAGCTGGCCGAGGGCACGCGCGCTGCGGGTTATGCGGTGGACTTGGCCGACAACGGGCTGGACGCCCACTTTCTGGGCGACACCGAGCCTTACGACGCGGTGCTGCTGGACCTCGGACTGCCCAAAATGGACGGCATTTCGGTGCTGCGCCAATGGCGCGCGGCAGGGCGCAACATGCCGGTGTTGATCCTGACCGCGCGCGACGGCTGGCATGAAAAAGTGGCCGGTATCGACGCCGGTGCCGACGACTACCTGAGCAAGCCCTTTCACATGGAAGAGCTGCTGGCGCGCCTGCGCGCCCTGATCCGACGTGCCGGCGGCCATGCCAGCGCCGAGCTGGTGTGTGGCCCCTTGAGCCTGGACACCCGCCACAGCCGCGCCGTGGTGGCGGGCCAGGCGCTGAGCCTGACCAGTCACGAGTACCGCGTGCTGGCCTACCTGATGCACCACCGCCATCAGGTGGTGTCGCGCAGCGTGCTGGTCGAACACATTTACGCGCAAGACTTCGACCGGGACTCCAACACCGTCGAAGTCTTCATTGCCCGGCTGCGCAAGAAGCTGCCCGGCGGCATGATTGAAACCGTGCGCGGCCTGGGTTACCGCCTGGTCGAACCGACATGAGGCTGTTGCGGCTGCGCCGCTCCTTGCGGGTGCGCCTGCTGGTGGGCACGCTGTGCTGGATTGCGGCCTCGATTCTGGTGGCCGGCTGGGGCCTGGGCAGCTTGTTCAGGCAACACGTCAGCGACCAGTTTCACGCCGATCTGACCAGCCAGCTTGACCAGCTCAGCGCCCAGTTCACGCTGGATGCGCAGGGCCGCGCGCAGCTCACGCTGGCGCTCAGCGATCCGCGCCTGACCCGGCCTTATTCCGGCTACTACTGGCAGATCGATCAGTGGGCCGACAGCGCCACCGCGCGACCCGCGGCCGTGGGCCAGCTGCGTTCGCGCTCGCTCTGGGACCATGTGCTGGCGCTACCCGCAGACGCCCTGAACGACGGCGCCACGCACCGGCACCGGGTCATGGGACCGCAGGGCCAGATGCTG
>JALNWC010000272.1 GCA_023231075.1 Rhodoferax sp. | reverse complement strand
TGCCCAAGCGCGTGATGAGCTGGCGCGAGAGCTGGGAAATGTACGTCGAGGAAAACGGCGAGGCGCTGTTCAAGGACCTGGCACGTTACGGCATCCGCAAACCCAAGGGCTGGGTGCAGGCCTGCGAAGGCAAGGACCACATCAGCCACCAGACCTATGCCGTGTTCTACAACTACGGCGCCGCCGCTGCATTTCACACCTGGGTGCCCAAGGAAGAGGAGATGGCCTGGCTGTCGGAGAAGTACCCCGAGACCTTCGACAAGTACTACCGTCCGCGCTGGAACTATTGGCGCGAGCAGGCGGAGCAAGGCAACCGCTTCTACCAGAAGACGCTGCCCATGCTGTGCCAGATCTGCCAGGTCCCGATGATATTCACCGAGGAAGGTGATGCCACCCAAATCGCTTACCGTGAGTCCGACTACCAGGGCGACAAGTACCACTTCTGCAGCGACCACTGCAAGGAAATCTTCGACAACGAGCCCGAAAAGTATGTGCAGGCCTGGCTGCCGCCGCAGCAGATCTACCAGGGCAACTGCTTCAAGCCCGACGTCGATCCGACCAAGGAAGGTTTTGATCCGCTGCTGGCCGTGTTCGACTACTACAACATGAACGTCGGCCGCGACAACTTCGACTTCAAAGGTTCGGAAGACCAGAAAAACTTTGCCGCCTGGCGCGGCGACTCTGTGCAAGGAGTGAAAAAATGAGCATCGTCGCCCTCAAACCCTACGCGTTCCCCGCCAAGGACGCGCGCGAAAATTTCCCGGCGCCGCTGTTGTTCATCGGCTGGGAAGACCACCTGATGTTTGGCGCGCCCATCGCGCTGCCGCTGCCCGCTGACACGCCTTTTGGCGCGTTGGGCAGTGAGGTGCTGCCAAGCACTTATGGTTTCCACCCGGATTTTGCCAAGATCGATTGGGCCAAAGTCGAATGGTTCAAGTCCGGCCAGCCCTGGAAGCCGGATCAGGGTAAGACACTGGCTGAAAACGGACTCAAGCACAAGGATGTGATCCGCTTTCGTACGTCAGGCCTTTCCGGTCTCAACGGCTCTTGCAATTAAGGTGGCCAGGAAATTACTGCGCTACCCACGTCATGCCGGGTTTGACCCGGCATCCATGAAGTCCGGAAGTCATGGATTGCGGGTCTGGCCCGCAATGACAACCGGGGATCAATGATGGTTTTTTGGTCAAATTATTAAAAGACAAACCATGAGTTTCCAACTACTGATAGAACCGCTGGGCGCGACCATTGAGGTCGAAGAAGGCCAGACCCTGCTGGATGCCGCGTTGCGCCAGGGCATTTACATTCCGCACGCTTGTGGCCACGGTCTGTGCGGCACCTGCAAGGTGCAGGTGAGCGATGGCGAGGTGGATCATGGCCATGCCAACCCGTTCGCCCTGATGGATTTTGAGCGCGATGCCGGCAAGACGCTGGCCTGCTGCGCCACGCTGCATAGCGATGCCACCATCGAGGCCGACATCGACGAAGAGCCCGACGCCGAGATCATTCCGGTACGTGACTTTGACTGCACGGTGTCGCGCATCGAATCGCTCACACCCACCATCAAAGCCATTTTTCTGAAGCTTGACAAGCCTTTGCACTTCCAGGCCGGCCAGTATGTGCAGGTGGTGATTCCCGGCATCGAAGGCGGCCGCGCGTTTTCCATTGCCAATTCCCCGGCACAAGTTAAAGCCACGGGTGAAGTCGAGCTCAACGTGCGTATTCTCAAGGGCGGCGCGGGCACCACCTGGCTGCACGAGCAGCTCAAGGCGGGTGACGCCCTGCGCATCTCCGGGCCCTACGGCCGCTTCTTTGTGCGCAAGTCGGCCAACGAGCCGGTGGTGTTTTTTGCCGGCGGCTCAGGCCTGTCGAGCCCGCGCTCGATGATTCTGGATTTGCTCGAGTCCGGCAGCACGCTGCCAATCACCCTGGTCTATGGCCAGCGCTCGCAAGAAGAGCTTTATTACGACGCCGAGTTTCGTGCGCTGGCCGAACAGCACGCCAACTTCAACTACGTGCCGGCGCTCTCCGACGCGGCGCTGGGCGATAGCTGGCAGGGCGCACAAGGCTATGTCCACGACGTGGCCAAGGCCCACTTTGCGGGCAACTTCTCCGGCAACAAGGCCTACCTGTGCGGCCCGCCGGTGATGATCGAAGCCTGTATTTCCACGCTGATGCAAGGGCGTCTGTACGAGCGCGACATCTACACCGAGAAGTTCCTCTCGGCAGCAGATACCAAGCAGCAGCGCAGCCCCTTGTTCAAACGGGTCTGAGGGGAGCGCCACGATGTTTTTTGACACCCGTCCCAAGGTTGCTGTTCACGTCGCGCAAACCGGCGAAACATTTCCCTGCGCGCATGATGAAAGCCTGCTGCAAGGCATGTTGCGGCTGGGTCGCAAAGGCATCCCGGTGGGCTGCGTCAACGGCGGTTGCGGTGTCTGCAAGGTTCACAGCATGGAAGGCCAGGTCAAATCCCTGGGCCCCGTCAGTCGCGCCCACGTCAGCGCCGAGGAGGAAGCAGCCGGCTTCACCCTGGCCTGCCGTGTGGCACCGGTCACCGCCGTTCGGCTGGAGGTGACAGGCAAGTTCGAAAAGCCGTTCCGCCAAGGGTTTGCCAGCACGGCTGGCGCCTGATTTTTTTATTCAACTTTCAACCACAAGGAGATAGCAATGGGCATTATGCGAATTGGCCACGTCAGCATCAAAGTGATGGACATGGCCGCTGCACTCAAGCACTATGAAAACGTGCTGGGCATGAAAAAAATGATGGAGGACAAACACGGCAACGTGTACCTCAAGTGCTGGGACGAATGGGACAAATACTCCCTGATCCTGACGCCGTCCGATCAGGCCGGCCTCAACCACGTCGCCTACAAAGTCGAAAAAGACAGCGACCTCGACGACTTGCAAAAGAAAGTCGAAGCCTACGGTATCGCCACCACCATCCTCGAAGAAGGCAACTTGCCGTCCACCGGTCGCCTGCTGCAGTTCAACCTGCCCAGCGGCCATGAAATGCGCCTGTATGCCATGAAAGAGTACGTGGGCACCGAGGTCGGCACCAACAACCCGGACCCCTGGCCAGACAACCTCAAGGGCGCGGGTGCCCATTGGCTCGACCACTGCCTGCTGATGTGCGAGATGAACCCTGAAGCGGGTGTCAACAAGGTGGCAGAAAACACCCAGTTCGTGATTGAGGTGCTCGACTTTTTCCTGACCGAACAAATCCTGGTGGGCCCGGCTGGTGACATGCAGGCCGCCACCTGGCTGGCGCGCACCACCACGCCGCACGACCTGGCCTTTGTGGCCGGTCCACGCATGGGGCTGCACCACATTGCCTTCTTCCTGGATTCGTGGCACGACATCCTGAAGTCGGCCGACGTGATGGCCAAGACCAAGACCAAGATCGACGTGGCCCCCACACGCCATGGCATTACGCGCGGTGAGACCATCTATTTCTTCGGCCCGGGCGGCAACCGCAACGAAACCTTTGCCGGCCTGGGCTACCTGGCCCAGCGCGACCGACCGGTTACCACCTGGGATGAATCCCATATGGGTTCGGGCATCTTCTATCACACCGGGGAACTGGTCGCTTCCTTCTCCGAGGTGTACACCTGATCCCTTGACCGGACCCCGCCCGCCGTGCCCATGGGCGCGGCGGCATGCTCACGCATCCCGACATTTTTAGAACCTCACAAACCATGAAAAAAATTGTTTTGGCCGCACTCACCGCCCTGGCCAGTGTTGGCGCATCCGCCGGTGCGCATTACGTGCCTGGCGTCGAAGGCATGCAGGCCGCCAGCGTGCCGCCACCCGGCATGTATTACCTGGGCTACCTGGTGAACTACAGCATTGACGAGCTGCGCGCACCCGGCAGCAGCGATTCCTTGCCCGGTACCAACATGAGCGGCACCGTCAGTGCGCTGGCCAACCGCTTTGTCTACATCACTAACACCAAGGTGCTGGGAGCGGACTACGGCATGGAAACCATCGTGCCGGTGGTGCGCAAATCGTTCGCCTTCGCCGGCGAATCGAACACCGGCGTGGGCGACATTTACCTGGGCCCCTTGGTGCTGGGCTGGCACGGCGGCAACTGGGACGCGGTCGCGGCGGCGGGCATGTGGTTTGACACAGGTAACAGTGATTCCATTTCCAAGCCCGGCAACGGCTACAAGTCCACCATGCTGACCGGCGGCGGCACCTACTACTTTGACGCTGCCAAGAGCTGGAGCGGTTCTGCCCTGGTTCGTTATGAGTTGAATTCCAAAGATGACAGCGGATTCGAACCGGGCGACCAGGTCACGATGGAATGGGGGTTCGGCAAGTCCATCGGTCCGGTGCAAGTGGGCGTGGTGGGCTATGACCAATGGCAAACCAGCGACGACTCGGGTACCGGCGCAAGCAACAACCAGTCCGAGCGCCATGCCATTGGTGTCGAGGTGGTTTATCCGCTCATGAAAGAGGCGGGCGTCATGCTCAAGGCCGCGTATTACGACGAGTATTCAGCCAAGGGCGGCTCCAAGCCCGAGACCAAAGGCTCGACCTTGCGTTTTTCTTTTGTCAAGGCATTTTGAGTCACGCCGCCACGGTGCATCCTGAAAGGACCGG
>JALNWC010000271.1 GCA_023231075.1 Rhodoferax sp. | reverse complement strand
GCTCGAATTTGAGCTCGACACCATCCTGAAGATGGGCTTTCCGGGCTATTTCCTGATCGTGGGTGACTTCATCAACTGGGCCAAGAACAATGGCTGCCCGGTGGGGCCGGGGCGCGGTTCCGGTGCCGGTTCGCTGGTGGCTTATGCGCTCAAGATCACCGACCTCGACCCGCTGCAATACAACTTGCTGTTCGAGCGGTTTTTGAATCCGGAACGGGTTTCCATGCCCGACTTCGATATCGACTTTTGCCAGAGCAACCGCGACCGGGTCATCGACTACGTGAAGGAAAAATACGGCAAGGACGCGGTCAGCCAGATTGCCACCTTCGGCACCATGGCGGCGCGCGCCGCCATTCGCGACGTGGGCCGGGTGCTGGATATGAGCTACACCTTTTGTGATGGCATCAGCAAGCTCATTCCCAACAAACCGGGTGTGGCCGTGACCCTGCAACTGCCGCCTCCCGACCGTAAAAAAGACGACAAGCTGGTTTACGCCATCGAGGCCGAGCCGCTCCTGGCCGAGCGCGAAGCCAGGGAAGAAGATGTGCGCACGTTGCTGGAGCTGGCCCGCAAGCTGGAAGGCATGACGCGCAACATCGGCATGCACGCCGGTGGCGTGCTGATTGCGCCGGGCAAGCTCACCGACTTTTGCCCGTTGTACCAGCAACCCGGCAGCGACTCGGCGGTGAGCCAGTACGACAAGAACGACGTCGAGTCGGTGGGTCTCGTCAAGTTCGACTTTTTGGGCTTGGCGACCCTCACGATTCTGGAAATCGCGCGCGGGTTCATCAGGCAGCGGCACCCGGGGCAGGAAAACTTTGCCTTCGAGAACCTGCCGCTCGACGACAAGGCCACCTACAAGCTGTTTCAGGACGGCAAGACCGAGGCCGTGTTCCAGTTCGAATCGCGCGGCATGCAGGGCATGCTGCGTGACGCCAAACCCACGCGTCTGGAAGACCTGATCGCGCTGAACGCCCTGTACCGCCCCGGCCCGATGGACCTGATTCCGAGCTTTGTGGCGCGCAAGCATGGCCGCGAGGTGGTGGAGTACCCGCATCCGCTGGTGGCCAATATGCTCTCGGAGACCTACGGCATCATGGTCTACCAGGAGCAGGTGATGCAGACCGCGCAGATCCTGGGCGGCTACTCGCTGGGCGGCGCCGACATGCTGCGCCGCGCCATGGGCAAGAAAGACGCCGACGAAATGGCCCGGCACCGCCAGATATTCCGTGATGGCGCCCTGAAAAACGACATCAACCAGGACAAGGCCGACGAGGTCTTTGACCTGATGGAGAAGTTCGCCGGCTACGGCTTCAACAAGTCGCATGCCGCCGCCTATTCGCTCCTGGCCTACCAGACGGCCTGGCTCAAGGTGCATTACACGGCCGAGTTCTTCTGCGCCAACATGACGGTGGAAATGGACGACACCGACAAGCTCAAGGTCTTGCTCGAAGACGCGCTCAAGATGGGGCTGACGTTTGAGCCGCCCGATGTGAACCGCGGTGTGAGCCGCTTCGAGCCGATTTCGGACAAGGTGATCCGCTACGGACTCGGCGCCATCAAAGGCAGCGGCCAGCAAGCCATCGAGGCGATTGTGGCGGCGCGCGAGGGCCGGGGCGTGGGCCCCAATGGCGACACGGTGGGGCCGTTCAAGAGTCTGTTTGATTTTTGTGCCCGCGTCGACCGCAGTCGCATCAACAAGCGCACGGTCGAGGCATTGATCAAGGCCGGTGCCTTCGATGCCATCGAGCGCAACCGCGCCAGCCTGCTGGCCAGCGTTGACCTGGCCTTTGAGTTTGGCGCAGCGGCGCTGGCCAATGCCAACCAGTGCAGCCTGTTTGACATGGACGATGGTGACGCACACGGCTCCAGCACGCAAGAGCCCGAGCTGGTGCAGGCCACGCCCTGGGGCGTAAAAGAGCGTCTGGTTTATGAAAAAACCGCCGTCGGTTTTTACTTGTCAGGGCATTTGTTCGATGACGTGGTGACCGAGGTGCGTCGTTTTGCCAAGCGGGCGATTGCCGAGCTGATCGACACCCGCGAGCCGCAGTTGCTGGCCGGCATCATCACCGACTTTCGCGTCATCAATGGCCAGCGCGGCAAACTGGCGCTGTTCAAGCTCGACGACGCCTCGGGGGTGATCGAAGCCCGTGCCGACGAGGCGCTGATCAACGCGCACAAGGACCTGCTCAAGGACGACGAGTTGGTCATTGTCATGGGCAAGCAACAGCCCGACCGTTTTTCAGGCGGGATGCAGCTCACGGTAACGCAAATCTGGGACCTGGAGCAGGCGCGCTGCCGCTTTGGCAAATACCTGCGTGTGCGCGCCCCGACGGGCCCCCAGGGTTTGAAGCTCGACGTAGCCCGGCTTTTGCGGGACTTTCCGGCACAAAAAGAGGTGACCGAGCAGGGCGAGCTGTGGCGCGGTCTGGCGGTTCGGCTGGCCCTGCGCTGCCAGGGCGAGGAGGGCGCCGCCCAGGCCGAATTGCAGTTGGGCGAGCAGGCCCGGTTTTACCCCAGCAATGCCGCGCTCGCCAGTTGGTGGGCCCAGGCGGCTCCGGGCACCGCCGAGATCGTTTACGAGTAAGCGCCAGTCTTTGGGCCGGAGCTAGTCTTTGGGCCGGAAGCTGAATTCAAGAGGTGAGGGCACGCGGCCATCGGTGTCGCGTGGCAAGGCTGCTGTTTTGTCGATGGCCCGCAGCACGGCCTCGTCCCATGCTTTAACGCCGCTCGACTGGATCAACCGGCTCGCAATGATGGTGCCGTCTGCCGAGGTGCGCACAGACACCACGGCAGACGGGTTGCCGCTGATGGTTTCGGTGAACACGATATTGGGCTTGACGCGGGCAATCACGCGCCCGGCATAGGTGGCCGAGGGACCGGCTGATTTGAGCGCCGTGCCGCTGGCCGTTGCGCCGCCGCTGGCACCGGCCAGGCCGGTCATGCGCTGCAGATTTTTCTCTCGCTGGGCTTCCAGTTGTCTGGCCTGCTGCTCGGCCAGTTTCTTCTTTTGCGCCAGCTTGGCTTTGTCCGCAAGGGCCTGTTTCAGTGTGTCGGCCTTGCGCTTTTCCTCCAGGGCTTTCTCTTGCGCCAACCTGGCTTGTTTGAGTGCTTCCTGTTGTTTCTCAAGTTCGAGCTGCTTTTGTTGCTGGATGCGTTTTTTTTCCTGTTCGAGCGCGATATCGACCTTGGGCCGGGCCACCACCGGCTCCGGCGTGGGCGCAGTCCGGGTCGCCGGCTCGGGTCTTTCGGGCGGGACGGGTTCAGGTGGCGGCGGCTGCAAGCGCGGCGCGGCTGCCACCGGGACCGCGGCCCAGAGCTCGGCCTCTGCGGCGATGATTTGCGCCTCGCGCTTCCATTGCACGCCCGCCGTCAGCGCGGCCACCAGCAGGCCGTGCGCCAGCAATGCCAGCAGCAAGGCGCGCACCACGCCGGGGGTGGCAGGCGGTGCAAATTCGAGTCGGTCAGCCGCAGCGTGCATGGCAAAGCGTCAGGGTGCGAGTTGCACCGACAGGCCGACACGGGCAATGCCGGCGCGCTGCAAGGTGTCCATGACGCGCACCACGGCTTCGTATTTGACGGCCTTGTCGGCGCTGATGACCACGGCGGTATTGGGCACGTCGGCCTGGGCCTGTTTGACAGTGCTGGTGATTTCCTTGAGGCTGATGTTGGTGGTCTGGTCCTTGAGCTTGAGTTGCAGCGCCTCGTCCTTGCCGATCAAGATCTGGATCACCTGGTCGGGCTGGCCCGCCGCCTTGCCAACACTCGGCAGGTCGATCATGCTGGGGGCAATCAGGGGCGCGGTGACCATGAAGATGATCAACAGCACCAGCATCACGTCGATGAAGGGCACCATGTTGATCTCATTGATGGTGCGGCGACCGCGGCCACGGCTGACGACGGTGGCCATGTTCAATGCCCCGAGGCCGATTGCGCGCCCACATTGCGCTGCAGGATGTTGGAAAACTCTTCAATGAAGGTTTCCAGCCGGATGGCGATGCGGTCGATGTCACGCGCAAAGCGGTTGTAGGCCACCACCGCAGGAATCGCGGCAAACAGGCCAATGGCGGTGGCCACCAGGGCCTCGGCAATGCCGGGCGCCACGCTGGCCAGCGTCACCTGGGTCAGTGCGGCCAGGCCGGTAAAGGCGTGCATGATGCCCCACACCGTGCCGAACAGGCCCACGTAGGGCGACACCGAGCCGACCGAGGCCAGGAACGAGAGATGCGTTTCAATCACGTCCATTTCGCGCTGAAAACTGGCGCGCATGGCGCGCCGGGCGCCGTCCATCAGGGTGCCGGCGTCGGTGATGTGGCGCTCACGCAGTTTTTGATATTCGCGCATGCCGCTGGCAAAAATGCGCTCCATCGGGCCGCCCTGGCGGGCGTTCTTGGCGGCCGCGGCAAACAGCTCGTTCAGGCTGCTGCCCGACCAGAAGTCGCGCTCAAAACTGTCGTTGAGCGCCTTGACCTTGCCCAGCGAAAACAGTTTGCGAAAAATGGCGGCCCAGCTGGCGATTGACACGCTGATCAGCAGCAGCATCACGCCCTGCACCACCAGGCTGGCGTTCAGCACCAGTTGCAATATGGAAAGGTCTTGGTTC
>JALNWC010000270.1 GCA_023231075.1 Rhodoferax sp. | reverse complement strand
CTGGGATGCGCGGAAAGCCGCGCCTGCACCATAGGTCGGATCGCTTGCGACCAAGCGAGCAAAATCCGCTTGCAGCCGCGAGTCGTCCTTGCCATAGACCAAGAGGCCATCGGCCGCGTTGGATGACTCCTCGCCCACGCCGAAACTCGACATTGCCTTGAAGACGGGCCGATCCGAAGCCCTGCGCTTGGGCAAGTTCGCTCCGAAGGCGTTCGCGTAGATGCTCGCCTTGCCAAGGCTGCTGTCCTCTTGGATCTTGGCGACATCGGCGCACGTCATCAGATTTTCCTTGGCCAACTTCGCATCCGAGCAGCCAAGGACCATGTTCGAGCTAAGCGCCAGCAAATCGCGCACAGGCAAATGCAGCCCGTTGAGCCTTGCGATCTCGACCAAGTCGCCAAGGCGGCGCGAGAGTTGGCCGCCATCGGCTTGGCCGAGCAGGCGGCGTCGGTTCTCATCGATCGGGCAAACCTTTCCATCGGCTTGCAGGGCGCAACGCTTGCAGTTTTCCCATTCGGGATGCCCCGCGACAGCTTTGGCTACCTCTTCCAAGGTTTTACGGCTGGTCGTTCGGCTTAGGTCGAATACGGCAAGTCGATCAGGCGCTGGGCCAGCTTGCAGGAAGCGCTCTTGAAGCGGCTTGCGAAGCGGGTGGACACGACTCTGGCGTTTGCCTAAATCACGCAGGCGATCAAGGAGCTGGCCATGGTTAGCCGCCAAGATCACGATCTCCGAGTCATCGTCACTCAGGACAGATTTTTCAAGCCGTTGCAGGGGTAAGTCGCTCTCGTCACCATTAAATTCAGAGAGATCCTTGATAAAAACAGCCAATCGGCCATCGGGAAGGCGGAGCTCCTTGATGTTCCCCTTACTAGTCCAATCCTTCGTGTCCCCTCCGATTCGGGTCCATAGGGCCCGGCAGTGGTAGGTTTTGCCATCGCCGGCAGTCCCCACGATTAGCAAAGAGCCAGGTGCTTTGGATTCGATGTGGGTCGCCATCACATCGAGCAACGGAGTCGATAGTCTGATCGGTTGCACGCCAGCCCTGCCCACAGCGCCAGACACATATTCGTCAAACATAGTGAGGTTGTTCGGAGTCGGGCCATAACTGCGAAGAAAGCGCACCCAGGAACTTGCTGGCATTGTTCCGGCATCACCCCCTACTTGATTAGATATGCTTATCGTGTTTTCCTTCATAACGATTTCACTGTCTCGCGAGTAAGTTGTTCGGACGTTATCATCACACATACCTCCCTAATGCCCTCAACTGCGCCCTCTGAACCCGAGTCCTGCATTCCTTGCCGTCATGACGGTTGAAATGTGTCATGCGCAGACGCTTGCGATCCAATGTGCCGCGTGTCGCCGACTGAAAAGAAACAATCACCAGACGGCGCTTACCGGCCTGTGTGGCCTTTATTCTGGAATTGATGGTATCAACGGAGTTTCCGTAACTATCGAGCAGACGATTGAGCTTGTCAGTCAAAGGCTTGAGCTTGGGGCTAAGAATGCCAAGCTCGATGTCCACTAGCAGCGGCCGCACGGTTGGCAGCGCAGTAGCCTCGTCCAAGCTGAGCCTGATCCCGGTCGGCCCCAATCGTTTGACCGTCCAGCGGTTGTTGCCTTGTGCCCTCGATTGACTGAAGTAGGTGCAAGGGAAGCGGGAACAGGCAATGGGACTGCTAAACCGGTTGCGCAAGACATCGATGCCTCGATTGAGGCTGGTCTTGGCAACTTTCAGTCCTTGTATGGAATACCTCATACAGAAGCCACACCAGGACATCGACTGTTCCTTGAGCGGGCGTTGCTGGTCATCGAGCATTCATTGAACTCCCTACCCTTGGACTATGGCCTATTGGCGCCGAATTTGATTTGAAAACGTCCGACATCCAGCGTCTTCGTACTGATTGCCCAGCATCTTAAACCATGGTGTTGCGATTCTTAGCTGAAATTTGCTTCAATGATCATGACGCGGGAAGAGGCCCAAATGCTGAGTCTGTGAACTCGATAGACCTTGAGCCCTTCCGCCGCAATGAATCTATCAGATTCCATTTCGTATTTCAGCAAATTCTGCACATCTGATCTTGATTCTCCTGCATGGAAAGGAATCTTTACTCAATCGTTGTAGGGGGTCTCGGGGCAACGCCCTGAGCAGGGGGCCGCTGCCAAGTTTTTTGCGCAGCACAAAACGTGGGCACAAGGCCCTTACCCTGCACAGTGAGTCTCTGCTATTCCCGCGCTGCTGGTGAATTGAGTCGCCTGTCAGCGCGCCTGCCGTTGGATTTTGGTTTGCCTGTCGATTCGGGTATCGTCGTCGGCTGCTTCAAATTGGTTCACCTGTCAGAACGACTGTCACACAGGTTGTGTAGCCTGTCGTATCACCTGTCGCGCCATGACTTGCAGGATTACCAATGGCGGTTTGCAAATCATCAGAGTCACCCAACAACAAAACGCAAATGTCTGCTCCCGCTGCACTGAAGCCGGACAGTCGACGGAACCGCCTCACCAAGCCGAAGGTCAGTTTCTTTTGTCTTGTGTGAAATTGAATATCCGTTCGGCTCTGGCGGGAGCACCCGCTTTGGGCATCTTATGGATCGTGGCCACGATGGGCTGGTTCATAGCATCCCGATTCGACGTCAATCCCAACGCCGGGTATGGTCTGTTGCGCCGCAAGCTACTAGACGGACCAAAGCACTCGCAGCTTACCCAGCCTAGGCTGCTCGACCCAAAGTGAATAAGCTTCTTAATGTCGCTCCGGGCATCCTGAAGAAAGGGACCGCACTCGGAAGTTGCCGACCAAGGGACGGGTTAAATATATGGTCACGTTTGGGGTGCGATGAGATGGGATTGGATCCCATGACTCATATTTCACATAGCAAAATTCAACGAAGCTGAAAATAATTTGCTACATTTGAACCAAATAGGTTAACATCTAAACCGTCGATGAACAAAAGCGAAACCGCAAACATCGATGGCTGAACCAAAAACTTGTGTTTCAAGCTTTTTTAAATTGAACAAGGAGAAATGACATGGCTATCACTGAGTTCGGAAAGGCGATTCGCAAAGCGCGACTCGACGCGAACAATGTAACGCTCTCGTCGATGGCAACTGCACTGCAAACAACCCCTAGCTTCCTCAGTGCAATGGAGATGGGGCGAAAAAAGATATCACCCGACTGGGTTAAGAAGATAGAGAGCTACTTCCAGCAACAGGGAGCGAGCGTCAGGCTTGCGGAACTCGCTGACGTAGCCAACAAAAACGTGTCAATTGATGGGCTTTCACCGGCTCAGCAAATGCTCGTTGCTGGTTTTGCGCGTGTCAACCTTGACGAGTGTGAACTTGAAAAATTTAGCCAACTTCTGGCCGTGAAAAGGACTTAAAAATGAGTCAGCCACTTCATGAGGGATTTCCAGTTGCGCCGCTTTCGCGCGCGCGCATTAGGGCGGCGGCAGTTCATGCCAGGCGTATTCTGGAATTGCCGGACGGGCGCATCAACATACCGCGCCTGCTCGACAAATTGTCCCAATATGGAATTCACTACGACGTGTTCGACCAAAAAAGTGAACCTGTTCCCCGTGAAGTGGAGGCTTGCTATGTGCCGGAAGACCGCACACTCTACATCCGCGATACGGTGCACGCGGAAATGGAAAAAGGCGGGAACAGATCACGCTTCACTTTCGGTCATGAACTAGGACATGCCGTACTCGCACACCGCCGTACCTTAAATCGCCAAAGCGGTTCAACAATTCCAATTTACTGTGGGAGCGAATGGCAAGCCAACTGTTTTGCGGCTGAATTCATCATGCCTCTTACAGAAATCACAAAGTTCAACCTGTATTCGGTGGATGCGATTGCGGAACACTTTGGCGTGTCGCCTGCTGCGGCGGGATTCCGCCTTGACGATCTAACGAAAAAAGGGGAGATAAGAAAAAAGCCCTAAGGCGTTGACGCGCCAAAGGGCTTTTCAGGACGGCATGGAAGTTGTTGCACCCCTCTGCCGCCGCAAATCTCATGGGGATGAGAGGTCAAAGAATAACACGCTTGGGCCATGCGGAACACTATTGCAGCGTAAACCCGTACTTAGGAGGTGACTATGTTGTCATTTTTCCAACGTCCTCGGGTCGTTCGTGTGTGCAGTTATGTGCGCTTTCGCAAAGGAAAGCAAGAGCATGTAATCACCCACCTGCGCTCGTTGCCGCGATAACCAGAGGTTAGTCAAGGCAGAACCCGTCGCAAATGGCGGCGGGTTCAATGCAATTTTCAACTCAATATGGAGGCCCTCATGGCCACTAAGAAACTTACTCCTGGAACACCAGCACCACGGTCTGGTCAGTATCAAAATACCACAACCCGAACTGAGGTGACCGGTACAAAGGGCAATCCTTTGCCACCCACGCCGAAGGCCGGTCAAGGCTACAAGCTAGTTGATCCAACGAAGCACAAAAAGTAGTCGGCCAGTCAGCACTCACAGAGCATGGGGCCAGGAGAAATCGCTGGCTCCATCCACTGCCTAAAGACCCATGACTGGTATCGCTGCACTGAAGCCGGACAGTCGGCGGAACCGCCTCACCGAGCCGAAGGTCAGTTTATTGCCGTCTTGTGTGAAATTG
>JALNWC010000269.1 GCA_023231075.1 Rhodoferax sp. | reverse complement strand
TCCAGAGCTCGTTGTTTCAAACTCAATAGCACCCGCATGACCCACCCTAACACGACCCCACCCAATTCCGAGCCCGCCGCGACCGGCACCACCGCCAACCCCGTTGACCCGGTCGGCGCACCGGCTGACCTGCCAGAACTGGAAGTGCAGACGCTGGCCAGTTGCCAAGCGGAAGTTGTCGCACTGCAAGCCAAAAACCACGAGCTGGCTGACCAGTTCTTGCGCGCCAAAGCCGATTCCGAGAACGCCCGCCGCCGTGCCGAGGACGAGGTGTCCAAGGCACGCAAGTTTGCGCTGGAGTCGTTTGCCGACAGCCTGCTGCCGGTGGTCGACAGCCTGGAAGCCGGTCTGGCCATCAAGGACGCCACGCTGGAGCAATTGCGCGAAGGCTCCCAAGCCACGCTGCGCCAACTGCTGTCGGCACTGGAGCGCAACAAGATCGTCGCCATCAACCCGGCGGCGGGTGCCAAGTTTGACCCGCACCAGCACCAGGCCATCAGCGTGGTCCCTTCAGAGCAGGAGGCCAACACCGTGGTTTCGGTGCTGCAAAAGGGCTACCTGATTGCCGAACGTGTCATGCGCCCGGCACTGGTCACCGTGGCAGCCGCAAAATAAAACGCTCGCCCGGCTTGAAATACACGCCGCCAGCCACACCTTCTCCACAATCGAATTTCAAAACCCTCTCGGGCGCTTGTGCAGGTTGCGTAACAGCCTGGCATCTGTCCCAACACATTTAAGGAAGCATCATGGGAAGAATCATCGGTATTGACTTGGGCACCACCAACAGCTGCGTGGCCGTCATGGAAGGCAACACCGCCAAAGTGATCGAGAACGCCGAGGGTGCCCGCACCACGCCGTCCATCATCGCCTACCAGGAAGACGGCGAAGTGCTGGTGGGCGCCTCGGCCAAGCGCCAATCGGTCACCAACCCGAAAAACACCTTGTATGCCGTGAAGCGCCTCATCGGCCGCAAGTTCACTGAAAAAGAAGTGCAAAAAGACATCGACCTGATGCCCTACAAAATTGCCGCCGCCGACAACGGCGACGCCTGGGTCGAAGTGCGCGGCAACCGCATGGCACCGCAGCAGGTCAGCGCCGACATTCTGCGCAAGATGAAGAAAACCGCCGAAGACTACCTGGGCGAAACCGTGACCGAAGCCGTCATCACCGTGCCGGCCTACTTCAACGACGCCCAGCGCCAGGCCACCAAGGACGCCGGCCGCATTGCCGGCCTCGATGTCAAGCGCATCATCAACGAGCCCACCGCCGCGGCCCTCGCCTTTGGCATGGACAAGAACGAAAAAGGCGACCGCAAGATTGCGGTGTATGACCTCGGTGGCGGCACGTTTGACGTGTCGATCATCGAGATCGCCGACGTCGATGGCGAGAAGCAGTTCGAAGTGCTGTCGACCAACGGCGACACCTTCCTGGGTGGCGAAGACTTTGACCAGCGCATCATCGACTTCATCATTGCCGAGTTCAAGAAAGAACAAGGCGTTGACCTGGGCAAGGACGTGCTGGCCCTGCAGCGCCTGAAGGAAGCCGCTGAAAAAGCCAAGATCGAGCTCTCCAGCAGCGCCCAGACCGACATCAACCTGCCTTACGTGACGGCCGATGCTTCGGGCCCGAAACACCTGAACATCAAGCTCACCCGCGCCAAGCTGGAAAGCCTGGTCGAAGAGCTGATCGAGCGCACCATTGCCCCCTGCCGCACCGCCCTGAAGGATGCCGGCGTGAGCGCCTCGGACATCAACGACGTGATTCTGGTCGGCGGCATGACCCGCATGCCCAAGGTGCAGGAAAAGGTCAAGGAACTGTTTGGCCGCGAGCCGCGCAAGGACGTCAACCCGGACGAAGCCGTGGCCGTCGGCGCCGCCATCCAGGGCCAGGTGCTCTCCGGCGACCGCAAGGACGTGTTGTTGCTCGACGTGACGCCGCTGAGCCTGGGCATTGAAACCCTGGGCGGCGTCATGACCAAGATGATCACCAAGAACACCACGATCCCGACCAAGTTTGCGCAAACCTTCTCGACCGCCGACGACAACCAGCCCGCCGTGACCATCAAGGTGTTCCAGGGTGAGCGCGAGATTGCCGCCGGCAACAAGCTGCTGGGCGAGTTCAACCTCGAAGGCATTCCGCCGGCAACACGTGGCACGCCGCAAATCGAAGTGTCCTTTGACATCGACGCCAACGGTATTTTGCACGTGGGCGCGAAAGACAAGGGCACCGGCAAGGAGAACAAGATCACCATCAAGGCCAACACCGGCCTGACCGAGGCCGAGATCCAGCAAATGGTCAAGGATGCTGAACTCAACTCGGCCGATGACAAGCGCAAACTCGAACTGGTGCAAGCCAAGAACCAGGCCGATGCCAGCCTGCACAGCGTCAAGAAGAGCCTGGCCGAGTACGGTGACAAGATCGATGCCGCTGAAAAAACCAGCATCGAAGAAGCCATCAAGCAACTCGAAGAGGCCCTCAAGTCCGACGACAAGGCGGCCATCGACGACAAGAGCGCCGCCCTCATGACCGTGAGCCAGAAGCTCGGCGAAAAAATGTACGCCGACATGCAGGCCAAGCAGGCCGCAGAAGGCGCGCAGGCCGGTGCTGCCGGTCAAGGTGCGCCAGGTGGCGCGGCCCAGGCCGACGACAATGTGGTGGACGCAGAGGTGAAAGAAGTCAAGAAGCCCTAAGCGCTTGTTTTCACGCTGTTTTTAAACCGTCGGTGGGCGCCGCGCTGGACCTTGAAAAGTTCACCGCGGCGTTTGCATTGACATCAGGCAAGACCAGACCATGTCCAAAAGAGATTACTACGAAGTGCTGGGTGTTCCCAAGAACGCCTCGGACGACGAAATCAAGAAAGCTTATCGCAAGCACGCGATGAAGCACCACCCTGACCGCAACCAGGGTGATGCCGCCAAAGTGGCCGAGGAAAAATTCAAGGAATCCAAGGAAGCCTACGAAATGCTGTCGGACCCGCAAAAGCGCGCGGCCTACGACCAGCACGGCTTTGCCGGGGTCGACCCGAACATGCGCGGCGGCGCGGGCGGTGAAGCCTATGGCGGTTTTGCCGAGGCCTTCGGCGACATTTTCGGCGACATGTTCGGCCAGCAACGCGGTGGCCGCGCCGGGGGGCGGCAGGTGTACCGTGGCGGCGACCTGAGCTACGCCATGGAGGTCACGCTGGAAGAAGCCGCCAAGGGCAAGGACGCGCAAATCCGCATCCCCAGCTGGGATAACTGCGACACCTGCCATGGTACCGGTGCCAAACCCGGCACCCAGGTCAAGTCTTGTGGCACCTGTGGCGGCTCGGGCGCGGTGCAAATGCGCCAGGGCTTTTTCAGCGTGCAGCAGACCTGCCCCACCTGCCGCGGCGCCGGCAAGGTCATCCCCGAGCCGTGCAGCGCCTGCCATGGCCAGGGCAAAATCAAAAAGCAGAAAACCCTCGAAGTCAAGATTCCGGTGGGAATCGACGGCGGCATGCGCATCCGCAGTGCCGGCAACGGCGAGCCCGGCACCAATGGCGGGCCACCCGGTGACCTGTACATTGAAATCCGCCTGAAAAAGCACGACATCTTCGAGCGCGACGGCGACGACCTGCATTGCTCGGTGCCGATCAGCATCATCACCGCCACCCTGGGCGGTGAAATCGACGTGCCCACGCTCGAAGGCAAGGCGGCGATCGACATCCCGGAAGGCACCCAGACCGGCAAGCAGTTCCGCTTGCGCGGCAAGGGCATCAAGGGCGTGCGCTCCAACTACCCCGGCGACCTGTATTGCCACATCCTGGTCGAGACCCCCGTCAAATTGACCGAACACCAGCGCAAGCTGATGCGCGAGCTCGACGAGTCCTTCAAAAAGGGCGGCGGCAAGCACTCGCCCACCGGCGACAGCTGGACCGATCGGCTGAAAAGCTTTTTCAGTTGATATTTGTCGTCTGACCAACCCCTCACAAGTCCAAAATCAAGCCACGCTGTTGCGTTTCAACGGCGTGGCTTTTTTCATGGGCAACACAAAGGAGACCTTGACATGAGCGTGACCATCACCTTCCTGGGCGGCGCCAGCACCGTCACCGGCTCCAAGTACCTGGTGCAGCACGAGGGTAAACGCCTGCTGGTGGACTGCGGACTGTTCCAGGGCTACAAACAATTGCGCCTGCGCAACTGGAACCCGCTGCCGGTGCCACCCGACCAGATTCATGCCGTGCTGCTGACGCACGCCCACCTCGACCACAGCGGCTACCTTCCGCTGTTGGCCAAGGAGGGCTTTGTCGGCCATGTCTACGCCAGTCGCGGCACACGCGACCTGTGCCGCATCCTGTGGCCCGACAGCGGCCACATCCAGGAGGAAGACGCGGCGTTTGCGAACCGCCACGGCTTTTCCAAACACGCGCCGGCCCTGCCGCTCTACACGCGCCAGGACGCGCTGAACGCCCTGCCCCTGCTCAAGGCGGTCGAGTTTGACAAAACCATCAGCCCCATGCCCGGCTGGAAGGCCAGCTTCAGTCCGGCCGGACACATTCTGGGGGCATCAAGCATCCTGCTCGAAGTGGCGGGGCGGCGCATTTTGTTCTCAGGCGACCTGGGCCGCCCCGACGACCTGATCATGAGCCCGCCC
>JALNWC010000268.1 GCA_023231075.1 Rhodoferax sp. | reverse complement strand
TCTGGAAAAAGCTGTTGTAAAACGGCAGCGTCAGCATCTGGTCATAGGCCGCCTGTGCCAGCGCCTTGCGGCCATAACCGACGTTGACGCACCACAGGCCGCTCATCGCGTCGAGCAATTTTTTGCCCTCGGAGTCCCAGACGTAGATGCCTTCGGATTTGACGATGACGCGCGCGCCGCGCGTGGCCAGGTCGCCGTGGTCGGTGAATGGGTGGATGAAATGGGCGCTGTCCAGCGCCTGGATTTCAGAGGTGGACAGGGGCTGGGAAGGTGTCAATGCGGTCATGGTGGTGATCCTTGAGTCAACAATGGAAGAGGTAAACGAATGGGGCCTTACACGTGCAGCAACAGGTGCTCGCGTTCCCAGGGCGAAATCACTTTCATGAACTCGTCGAACTCGAGCTCCTTGATTTCCGAGTACACGGTGATGAATTCCTTGCCCAGCACCTCGTGCAGGTCGGACTCGCGGCGCAACCAGTCGAGCGCCTCGCCCAAGCTGCGCGGCAGCGCGTAGGGCGACAGGTAGGCGTCGCCCTTCATCTCGGCCTTGGGCTTGATCTTGTTCTTGAGCCCCAGGTAACCGCAGGCCATGGTCATGGCCAGCGCAACATAGGGGTTGGCATCGGCACCAATGACGCGGTTTTCGACCCGGCGCGCCTCCGGCGATGAAATGGGCGAGCGAATGCCCACCGTGCGGTTGTCGTAGCCCCATTCGATGTTGATCGGCGCGGCGGTGTTGCGCGACAGGCGCCGGTAGCTGTTGACGTAGGGCGCGACCAACACCATGGCCGCCGGAATGTAGCGCTGCAGGCCGCCAATGTAATGAAAGAAGGCCTCGGAAGGTGTGCCGTCCGGCTTGCTGAAGATGTTCTTGCCGGTGCTGACATCGAGGATGCTCTGGTGCACATGCATGGCGCTGCCGGGCTCGCCGGCAATCGGCTTGGCCATGAAGGTGGCGTACATGTCATGGCGCAAGGCCGATTCACGCACCGTGCGCTTGAAAAAGAAGACCTCGTCGGCCAGGCCCAGCGGCTCGGAATGAAAAAAATTGATTTCCATCTGGCCGGCGCCGATTTCGTGAATCAGCGTGTCCACATTCAGTTCCATCTTGTCGCTGAAGTCGTAAATTTCCTCGAACAGCGGGTCGAACTCGTTGACGGCATCGATGCTGTAGGCCTGGCGCGAGGTCTCGCTGCGGCCACTGCGGCCAATCGGCGGGCGCAGCAGCGTGTTGGGGTCGGTGTTGCGGGCCGTCAGGTAAAACTCCAGTTCGGGCGCCACAATGGGTTTCAGGCCCTCGGCGGCAAACAGGTCGCAGACGCGGCGCAACACGCTGCGCGGTGCGAACGGCACCAGATTGCCCTTGTGGTCAAAACAGTCGTGAATCACCTGGGCGGTGGGGTCGGTGGCCCAGGGCACGATGCGCACGGTGCTGGGGTCGGGGCGCAACTGCATGTCTTTGTCGGTGGGGTCGATGACGTCGTAATAGGGGCCGCTCTCAGGAAATTCACCGGTCACGCCCATGGCCACGACCGACTGCGGCAGGCGCATGCCCCGGTCTTCGGTGAACTTGCCACGAGGCAAAATTTTGCCGCGGGCCACGCCGGTCAAGTCGGGCACCAGGCATTCCACCTCGGTCACGCGGCGCTCGTTGAGCCACTGCTCCAGATCGTTGAAACTCATTGACTTCTTGGCATTCATGTTTGCTCCAGGGTGATGCATATCCCCTATTTTGCGCGTTGTTCCAAACACCATTGTGAGTCAGAAATTGGTTCACAATCAAGGCCATTTAAACCTGCCACAGGGTGCCACTTCGGCCTCGACATGCTCTCGGAACTGTTACTGACTGAAATCGGCCGTCTTAACCAGCCCATCAAGCTGCCGCTGCATCGCCAGCTTTACGAGGCGCTGCGGCGCGCCATTCTGGACGGCAAGCTGGCCGCCGGTGAGCGCCTGCCTTCCAGCCGCGACCTGACGCAAGACCTGCAACTGTCGCGCAACACCGTGGTCGCGGCCATCAACCAGCTCACCGTGGAGGGCTACCTGGTGAGCCATATCGGCAGCGGCACCTTTGTCAGCGACAACGTGCCCAGGCTAACCGCGCAGCCGCACCGGGGTGCACCCGGCGGCCAGGCCACGCTGTCGACACGCGGCCTGGGTTTGAGCGGCAGCTTTTGCGCCACCGACCTCGAGATCCAGCCCTTCACGCCGGGCATTGCGGACTTCAGCGCGTTCCCGGTGGGCTTATGGCAGCGCCTGCAAAACAAGCACTGGCGCATGACCTACCCCGACATGCTCGACTACAGCAGTTCGGGCGGTTACGCCCCGCTGCGCCGTGCCGTGGCCGACTACCTGCGGGTGTTTCGCAGTGTGCCCCTGAACCTGGAGCAGGTCATCATCACCAGTGGCACCCAGGAATCGCTGGTGCTGTGCGCCCTGTTGCTGGCCAACCAGCATGATGCGGTCTGGCTTGAAGACCCGGCCTACTGGGGCGCCGTCAAGGCCTTCATGGCCACCGGTTTGAGCCTGCACGCAGTGCCGGTGGACGACCAGGGCATCGCGCCCCAGGCCCTTGACAACACCGTGCCACCACGCCTGATCTATGTGACGCCCTCGCACCAGTACCCCACCGGTGCCGTGATGTCATTGCCGCGACGCCACCAGCTTTTGTCGCTGGCGCGCCAGCACCAGGCCTGGATTCTGGAAGACGATTACGACAGCGAATTCCGCTTCAGCGGCCCGCCCATTGCCTCGCTGGCCGGGCTCGACACCGACCAGCGCGTGATCTACCTGGGCTCGTTTTCCAAAGTGCTTTACCCCGGGCTCAAGCTCGGCTACCTGGTGGTTCCCAAAGGGCTGGCCGCGGCTTTCAAGCGCGCCCACTACGACCTCAATCGCCCCGGCCAGATGCCGGTGCAGGCGGCGCTGGCCGAGTTCATCGACATGGGGCATTTCGCCAGCGCCTTGCGCCGGGCGCGGCAAAGTTACGCCCAGCGGCGCGCCAGTCTGCTGGCCGCGCTGCAACCCTGCATGGGACCGCTGGCCCAAATCACCGGGGCCGAGCAGGGGCTGCACCTGTGTCTGCGCCTGCCCGACACGCTCGACGACAAGGCGCTGACGCAGCAGCTTGGCAAACTCGGGCTCACCGTGCGCCCGCTGTCAGGCTACTGCCTCAAGCAGACCGGTCTGCGCGGCCTGATCATTGGCTACGGCTACGCGCCGCAGGCAGACATCGAGCACTTCGGGCCGGTCCTGGCCCGGACCCTCGCCAACGCCTTATCACGCAGCAGCGCTTCAGCATGACCCCCAACACGCTTGCGGTAACCACCACCTCGTACCCGCCCGGTTTCATGGTCTTGCACGGCAACCGGCTGGAAGACCTGCGCGACCTGCTCACCCAATTCCTGCGCGCGCAGCCGCTGCCGCCTTTGACGCCCGAAGTCATTCTGGTGCAAAGCAACGGCATGAAACACTGGCTGGAAATGGCGCTGGCCGACGACAGCGCGCTGGGCATTTGCGCCGCCACCCGGCTGGAACTGCCCAGCGGCTACTTGTGGCAGGTCTACCGCACGGTATTGGGGGCAGATGCCGTGCCGCCGCACATGCCTTTTGACAAAAGCCATCTGGTCTGGCGCCTGGTGCGCCTGTTGCCCGTGCTGGCGGTCGGCCAGCCGGTGTATGCGCCGCTGCAGCGCTACCTGGCACAGGATGCCGACGGCCGCAAGCTATACCAATTGGCGTTGCAGGTGGCCGATGTCTTCGATGCCTACCAAAGCTACCGCTCGGACTGGCTGACCGACTGGGCGGCCAGCCGCGACGTGCTGCGCGACCCTTACGGCCAGCCCGCTGCCCTGGCCGACGCCCACGCCTGGCAAGCCCAGTTGTGGCGCGACCTGCGCGCCGACGTGGGGCCTATGCTGGCCGAGGCCTCGCGCGCCAGCGTGCATACCCGCTTCATGGCGGCACTGAAGTCGCAGTTGGCGCCAAGCCCGGCCACAGGCCAGCGCCCGGGCGGCTTGCCGCCGCGCCTGGTGGTGTTTGGCATCTCTTCCCTGCCGATGCAAACCGTCGAAGCGCTGGCGCAACTGGGGCAGTTCTGCCAGGTGCTGATGCTGGTGCAAAACCCGTGTCAGTACTACTGGGGTGACATCGTGGCCGGCCATGACCCCTTGCGCGCCCGATTGCGCCACCGCCAGGCCGCCCGGCCGGTGGCCAGCGACAGCCATCCCCTGCTGGCCTCCTGGGGCAAGCAGGGGCGCGACTACCTGCACCTGCTGGACGACTTTGACAACGTGGCGCAATACCGGCAACGCATGAACCGGGTGGATGTGTTTGTCGACCCGGCCGCCGGGCCGCACGCCCCGACGCTGTTGCACCAGCTGCAGTCGGGCATCCTGAACCTTGAGCCAGCGCACAGCGTGCTGGACGCCAGGCGCGAGCTGCGGCCGGACGACGACAGCATCCGCCTGGTGACCTGCCACAGCGCGCAGCGCGAGGTCGAGGTGCTGCACGACCGCCTGCTGGCCTGGTTCGACGCCGACGCGGCTTTGATGCCGCGAGACGTGATGGTGATGGTGCCGGACATGGCGGTCTTTGCGCCGCACATTCAGGCGGTGTTT
>JALNWC010000267.1 GCA_023231075.1 Rhodoferax sp. | reverse complement strand
GCCGGCGGCCGCCACCGACTCGCCAATGTCGGTCCAAAGCCGCAGGATGGTCTCATTCTTCAGGGTCAGGGTGCCGGGAAAACGCGCGTGCTCCGGGCTCAGGCCGACCGCTTGCGTCGGCAAAAAAAGCACCGGCAATTCAGCCGGCAAATGGTTCAGCGCTGCCGCCACGATGCCGTCGACCAGCACCGTGTCCACACTCAGCGGCAGGTGCGGGCCATGCTGCTCGGTCGCCGCCACCGGCAACACCGCAATGGTGCGCGCTGGCACGCCACTGGCGCGCAGACGCTCAAAGTCCAGCGTGGTCCGGTCGGCCCAAAAGCGCGAGGGAATGGCCATGACGGGGCTCAGGCCTTCTTCATGAACTCGGCCTTGAGCATGAACCCACCCTGCTCGGTCTTGCAGTCCACCTCATGGTCGCCCGCGCCTTCGGGCAGGCGGATGCCTTTGATCTTGGTGCCTTTTTTCAGCACGATCGACGAGCCCTTGACCTTCAGGTCCTTGATCAGGATCACCGTGTCGCCGTCGGCCAGCGGGTTGCCGTTGGCGTCCTTGACCGGGCCACCAGCATCGTCGCTGGCTTCAGACGCCGCAACCTGCGGCCACTCAAAACCGCAATCCGGGCACACGTAGTTGTCACCGTCCGGGTAGGTGTTCTCGAGAGTGCATTGGGGGCAGGCAGGTAGGTTGGACATGGTGATTGAAGGTAAAGGCGCGAATTGTAGAGCTCGCTATCATCCGCGCATGACTAAAAAAAGTTCACGCACCGTCACGGGTGACGCCTTCTTTGCCTGGGATGGCGATGTGCTGGTGCTTAACATCCTGGGCAAACCCAGCGCCAGCAAGGACGCCATTGGCAAGCCGTATGGCAAGCAGCTCAAGGTCAGCGTCACGGCGGCACCGGTGGCCGGCCGCGCCACCGACCACATGCTGCGTTTTCTGGCACCGCACTTTGGCGTGAGCGCTTCGGACATCACGGTGGTGTTTGGCCGCATGAATGTGAACAAGCAATTACGCATCAAGGCCCCGACCAAGCTGCCGGCCGTTTTCAGCCAACACCATGAACAGGCGTCGCTGTTTGGCGCCGACGCGGCAGATCGCTGAAGCAAACTTCGACTTGCCCGCGGAACTTCAAGACCTCCCCTGCCTCCTACCGCACCATGATCCTCCTGAAACCCCTGAGGCGACCACTCGCTACGCTACTTTTCATTGCAAGCTGCGTACTAGCGCCAGGCGCCCTCGCTCAAAACAGTCCCCAAAGCACCGTCACCACCGAGCAGGTCCAGGCCGAGTTGATGGCCCACGCGCCCGATGGCGTGGACCCCGGCAAAACGGTCTGGGTCGGACTGCAGCTGCGCCACCAGCCGGATTGGCATACCTACTGGAAGAACTCCGGCGACTCCGGCCTGGCCACCAGCCTGAGCTGGACACTCCCCGCCGGCGTGCAGGCGGGCGACATTGCCTGGCCGCTGCCGGTCAAGATCCCGATCGGCAACCTGGCCAACTATGGTTACGACAACACCGTGCTGCTGCCGGTGCCGCTGACGATCACGCCCGACTTCAAACCCTCGGTGCTCAAGCCCGAACTCGAAGTCAAACTACAGGCCAGCTGGCTGGTCTGCAAGCTCGAATGCGTGCCACAGGACGGTGAATTTGTGCTGCGCATTCCGGTCAGGGGCTCCACCGCCATGCAGGGTGCCGCTTTCGATGCCGCCTTCAGGGCGCAACCGCAGGCGCTGTCGCAAGCAGGCAGCATCGCCATTGAGGGCCGGACACTCAAAGTGTCGGTGATCGGCCTGCCCGCCAGCCTGCAGGGTCAAACCCTGGACTTTTTCCCGGAAACCCCCGAAATCATCGAAACGGCGGCCCAATGGACGCAACACTGGCAGGGTGCCGTGTGGACGGCGGCCGTGCCGATTGCCAAGCACCGCAGTGGCGACCCGGCCGTGATGCCGCTGGTGCTGGCCGCGAAGCTGGGCGACGAGCGCCTGGGCTTCATCACCCAGGCCAAAGTCACGGGCCCCTGGCCCGTTATGGCGCCAATATCGCCGGCGGGAGCAACAACGCAATCCCCCCAGCCGATAACGGGCAGCGGGCCTGCGAACCTGCCCTCCTCGCTCTGGCTGGCGCTGCTCGGCGCCCTGCTGGGCGGCCTGATCCTGAACCTGATGCCCTGCGTGTTCCCGGTACTGGCCATCAAGGTGGTGGGCTTTGCCCGCCATGGCGGCCACCCGCGCCGCCAGCGCGTCGGTGGTCTGGCTTATAGCGCGGGGGTGGTGCTGTCATTTGTCGCCCTGGGCGCGCTGATGCTGGTGCTGCGTGGCGCCGGCGCGCAGTTGGGTTGGGGCTTTCAACTGCAGTCACCGGCCATGGTCGCGGCGCTGGCCGTGCTGTTCACCGTGATCGGTCTCAATTTGGCCGGTGTGTTTGAATTTGGCCAGTTTGTGCCCAGCCGGGTGGCCCTTCTTGAGGCCAAAAATCCATCGATAAATGCCTTCCTGTCGGGCATTCTGGCGGTGGTGATTGCCTCACCCTGCACCGCGCCCTTCATGGGCGCCTCGCTCGGTTTGGCGCTGGCTTTGCCCGCGCTGCAGGCGTTGGCGATTTTTGCCACCCTGGGGCTGGGCATGGCGCTGCCCTACCTGGCGGCCAGCTGGTCACCGGCGCTGGCCCGCAAGCTGCCGCGCCCGGGGGCCTGGATGGCCACGTTCCGCCACGCCATGGCATTCCCCATGTTTGCCACCGTGGTCTGGCTGGTCTGGGTGCTGGGGCAGCAAAGCGGCATCAACGGCGCAGCAAGCCTGCTGGCACTGCTGCTCGGGCTGGCGCTGCTGATCTGGACCCTGGGCTTGCGGGGGCGCAGCCGCGTGGTGATGACAACGCTGGGCGTGGCGATTTTTGTCCTGTTGATGGCGTCCATTGGCCAGAACGTCACCAAGCCCCTGGAAAACGCCAGCAACCCGGCCGGCACGGCGCTGTGGCAGCCCTGGACCCCGGGCAAGGTCGATCAGGCGCTGGCCAGGGGTGCCCCGGTGTTTGTCGACTTCACCGCCGCCTGGTGTGTCACCTGCCAGTACAACAAGTCCACCACCTTGGCAAGCACCGAGCTGCTGGCCGACTTTGCCCGCAAAAAAGTGACGCTGCTGCGCGCCGACTGGACACGCCGCGATCCCGCCATCACCGCCGCACTGGCACGGTTGGGGCGCAACGGTGTGCCGGTCTACGTGCTGTACCAGGCGGGTCACGCGCCCGTGGTGCTGTCTGAAATTTTGTCGGTGGCGGAGGTGCGCAGCGCCCTTGCCACGCTTTGACCACAGGATTTGTCACCCTGCCCGTCCGGACTGCGGCACGATGCGACAATCGGGTCATGAATTCCACGCCCACTTCCTCCTCTTTCGCCCCGCTCAAGAACGACACCTTTTTGCGTGCCTGTTTGCGCCAGGCCACTGACTACACGCCGATCTGGATGATGCGCCAGGCCGGTCGTTTCCTGCCCGAATACCGCGCCACCCGCGCCAAGGCAGGCAGCTTCATGGGGCTGGCCACCAACACCGACTTTGCCACCGAGGTCACGCTGCAACCCCTGAACCGCTTCCCGATCGATGCCGCCATCCTGTTCAGCGACATTCTGACCGTGCCCGATGCCATGGGCCTGGGACTGTCGTTTGCGCTGGGCGAGGGCCCCAAGTTCGCCTCCCCGGTGCGCGATGAAGCGGCGGTGGCCAAGCTGCAGGTGCCGGACATGGACAAGCTGCGCTATGTGTTTGATGCCGTCACATCCATCCGCAAGGCGCTCGACGGCCGCGTGCCGCTGATCGGTTTCAGCGGCAGCCCATGGACACTGGCTTGCTACATGGTCGAAGGCGCCGGTTCGGACGACTACCGCCTGGTCAAGACCATGCTGTACAGCCGCCCGGACCTGATGCACAAAATGCTGCAAATCAACGCCGATGCGGTGGCGCTTTACCTCAACACCCAGATCGAAGCCGGGGCCCAGGCGGTGATGATTTTTGACAGCTGGGGCGGCGTTCTGGCCGATGGCGCGTTCCAGGAATTCAGCCTGGCCTACACCCGCCGGGTACTCGCGCAGTTGCACAAGGAATACCAGGGCGCACGCATTCCCAGCATCGTCTTCACCAAGGGCGGGGGCCTGTGGCTGGACGAAATGGCGCAGCTGGACTGCAACGTGCTGGGCCTCGACTGGACCGTCAACCTGGCCCGCGCCCGTGCCCAGGTCGGCGCCAGCAAAGCCTTGCAGGGCAACCTGGACCCCAACGTGCTGTTTGCACAACCAGCGCAAATCGAGGCCGAAGTGGTCAAGGTGCTCAACGCCTTCGGCAGCCCACACCGTGGCGAGGGCACCGGCCCCACGCACATCTTCAATCTGGGCCACGGCATCAGCCAGCACACCGAGCCTGAGCATGTGGCGGCCCTGGTGCAGGCGGTGCATCAGCACTCGCGCCAAATGCGGCTTGCCCACTAAGGGCTCGCAAAGCAATAACTTGTACTTTTGCCTAGCCATCTTTGGGCGCATTGCGTCGTTGCAAATCGCTTGTTTAGCCGAGCTAAACGGCGCGCTTTGCGCCTCGCACTGCATCCCAAATCCGGCCGTCAAAATGC
>JALNWC010000266.1 GCA_023231075.1 Rhodoferax sp. | reverse complement strand
GCCGCCCATGCGCGAGACAATTTTTTGCACGATCGCCAGTCCCAGCCCGGTGCCGTTGGCGGCGGTGCGGGCGGCTTCGCCACGAAAAAAAGGCGTGGTCAGCTGCTTGAGTTGGCCTTCGGGAACACCCAGTCCATGGTCGCGCACGCGCAGCAGCACGGTGTTGTCCATCCGGCGTGCCGACAGCTCCACCAGAGCCACCCCGGTATCAGGCGACTTGCCGTAGCGCGCCGAATTTTCGATCAGGTTGGTGATGACGCGCTGCAGTTCCACCGCGTCGGCCTGCACCGCCAGCCCGGGCTCGAGTGCCAGCTTTAGCTCAAGCTCGGGGCGGTTGCGCAGGCTGGCCAGGCACTGCTCCAGCAGCCCATTGAGTTCAATCGGGCTGAACTTGACATAGTCAGGCCGCGCGTAATCCAGAAATTTGTTGATGATGGCATCGAGCTGCGCAATGTCGCTGATCATGTGCCCGCGCGCGGCGGGGTCGTTCACGCTGAGCTCGGCCTCCAGTCGCAGTCGCGCCAGTGGTGTGCGCAAGTCGTGTGAAATGCCGGCCAGCATCACGGTCCGCTCTTCTTCAATCTTGGCCAGCTTTTGCGTCATGCGGTTAAAGCCGATATTGACCGCCCGAATCTCGCTGGTGACCACCGACTCATCCAGCCGGCTGGCCTCAAAGTCGCCTTCGCGCACCCGCCTGGCGGCAAACGAGAGGTCTTTCAGCGGCCGGTTGATCAGCCCCGCAATCCAGGCGGCACCCAGCAGCGACAGCAGGGTAGCAGCGCTCAGCCAGACCAGCCAGGTCTTGGCCTTGGGGCGGTCAAAGCGCGACAGGTCCGTTTGCAGCCAGAAATGGTCCTTGTTGATGTCAAAGCCAATCCACAGTCCGGCTTCCCCATTGACGCGCTCCGCCACCGGCGTGTCCGGTCCCAGCCGCTGTTTCAGTTCGGCTTCGATGAAGCGGAGGTGTGCGTCATTTTTCAGCGTTTGCACCACATCATTGGGCTCGCGCGGCTTGATCACCACCGACTCCTCATCCTTCATGGATTTGAACAGCGACACCAGGGCAATGCCGTCAGAGTGCATCACCGCCACCCGGCTCATGTTGACCAGGGACGCAATTTGTCGTGCGGTCTGGATGGCACGCGGCTCCGATTCAAGTTTGTACAGCGTTTGCGTCCAGGCCAGCACGCTGCCCAGCAGCAGCAGCACCAGCAGTACAAAAGTGCGCCAAAAAAGGCTCAAGCCCGATTTAGTTGCCATCGGGAACAAACACGTAGCCGACTCCCCACACGGTCTGGATGTAGCGCGGCGCCGTGGCGTCGATCTCAACCAGTTTGCGCAAGCGCGACACCTGCACATCCAGGCTGCGGTCAAACGGCTCAAAGTCGCGACCCCGGGCCAGTTGCGCCAATTTTTCACGGGAAAGCGGTTGCCGCGGGTGTCTGACCAGCGCCTTGAGCATGGCAAACTCACCGGTGGTCAGACTGATCTCCTCCTGGTCCTTGCGCAAGATGCGGGCTCCCAGGTCAAAGCTGAAGGGACCAAAACAGATGGTCTCATTGTCGGCCGAGGGTGAGCCCGGCGCCTCCATCGGCGGCCTGCGGCGCAGCACAGCGTGAATGCGGGCCAGCAGTTCGCGCGGGTTAAAGGGCTTGCCCAGGTAATCGTCGGCGCCCAACTCCAGGCCGACAATGCGGTCAATGTCCTCGCCTTTGGCGGTCAGCATGATGATTGGCGTGCGGTCGTTGCTGTTGCGCAGACGTCGGCAAATCGACAAACCGTCCTCGCCCGGCAGCATCAGGTCGAGTACGATCAGGTCGACGGGTTCACGCAGCAGCACCCTGGTGAGCGCCTTGCCATCTTCGGCCTGCAGCACCTCGAAACCCTCTTGGGTCAGGTAGCGGCGCAACAGGTCCCGAATCCGGGCGTCATCGTCCACCACCAAAATTTTGTCAACGCGTTCAGAATTTCCAGACATACTTATTTATTCCCAGGGCAATTTGTAACAATCATGATTTTGCGTGTTGAAAAACGAGTCGCATTGATGTTTTCGAGCCTGTTGACATGCTGTTACAAATTTACAGCCGCTCACTGGCACCCATCCACCAGGATAAAAAGATGAAAAAACGTACCCAATGCTTGCTTGCCGGCTTGTCTCTGATGGCAAGCCAGGCCACTTTTTCACAGGTTCAGCCCCTGCCAACGCAACGCGTGAGCCTGTCGGCCAGCGCCACGGTCCAGGTGCCGCAAGACGAACTCACCTTGACCCTCAGCACCCAGCGCGAGGGCAGCAACGCGCCGGACGTGCAAAACCAGCTCAAAGCCGCACTTGATTCCGCGCTGACACTGGCCCGGCGCCAGGCCCAAAGCCCCTTGATGAGCGTCAGCACCGGGCGTTTCGGCCTGTCGCCGCGGCACGACCGCAACGGCAAACTCGTGGGTTGGCAGGGCACGGCCGAGCTCGTTTTGCAAGGCCGCGACTTTGTGCGCATCGGTCAGACCGCCGCCCAGTTGCAAACCCTCAGCGTGGCCAGCGTCGTTTTTGGCCTGAGCCCGCAGCAGCGCCAGGACGCGCTGGCGCAAGCCCAAAGCCAGGCCATCGAACAGTTCCAGAAAAGCGCGATTGACATTGCCAAAAGTTTCGGCTTTGGCGGCTACACGCTGGGCGACATTCAGGTCAACGCCAACCAGACGGCCCCGGTGCGGCCCTACATGCTGGCGGCCAGCGCCCGGTCGGTGGCCGACGAGGTAGCGGTGCCGCTTGAAGCCGGCTTGAGCCAGGTCAGTGTCAATGTGTCGGGTTCGGTGCTGTTGAAATAGCTTGTTGGGGGGTATTCGGCCGATTTGCACCTTTTAGGGGCGGCCTACAAGGCCTCCATCTCGCTCGATACGGCCAGCCACTGTTCTTCCAGGGTTTGTAATTCTTCGTTGACGGCCTTCAGGCGTTTGCCCTGATTGGCGAAGTCGGCGGGCGGGGGTGACTGGCACAAATGGCCTTCGAGCTGGGTGCCCTCGGCTTGCAGCGTGGCCATGCGGGCTTCGAGGTCGGCCAGTTTGCGCTTGAGCGAGCCGCTGGGCGCGGGCTTGTGCTTGAGCTTGGCAGCGGCGGCGGCTTCGGCCTGCGCCTTGCGTTCAGCCTTGGCGGCGGCGCTGCTGGCTTCCTTGATGGCTTCGCGCTGGCGCTTGGCTTCGTCGAGCAGGTAGCGCTGGTAGTCGTCGAGGTCGCCGTCAAAGGGTTCGACACCGCCGTGCGACACCATCCAGAACTCGTCACACACGGAGCGAAGCAAGGCGCGGTCGTGGCTGACCAGCATCACGGTGCCTTCAAATTCGTTGAGCGCCATGGCCAGCGCCTCACGCGTGGCCAGGTCGAGGTGGTTGGTGGGCTCGTCGAGCAGCAACAGGTTGGGGCGCTGCCACACAATCATGCACAGCACCAAACGGGCTTTTTCGCCGCCGCTCATGCTGCCCACGGGCTGCTTGACCATGTCGCCGCCGAAGTTGAAGGTGCCCAGGAAGCTGCGCAGGTCTTGCTCACGCGTCTGCTGGCCGATGATTTTGCCCGCCGCCGTCATGTCCTTGACCAGGCGGATCATGTGCTCCAGCGGGGTGTCGGCCGGGCGCAGCACGTCGAGCTCCTGCTGGGCGAAGTAGCCGATGTTGAGGCCCTTGCCCTCGGTGATCTCGCCGCTGATGGGCTTCAGGTCGCGCGCAATGGTCTTCACCACGGTCGACTTGCCCTGACCGTTGGCGCCCAGAATGCCGATGCGCTGGCCGGCCAGCACCGACTTGCTGACGTTGCGCACGATCACGGTGGGTGGCGTGCCCGCGGGCGCATCCTCGGGCGGCGGGTAGCCAAAACTCACGCCGCTCATCGACAACATCGGGTTGGGCAGGTTGGCGGGTTCCTTGAACTCGAAGGTGAAGTCGGCCTCGGACAGCAGCGGCGCAATTTTTTCCATGCGGTCCAATGCCTTGACCCGGCTTTGCGCCTGCTTGGCCTTGCTGGCCTTGGCCTTGAAGCGGGCGATGAACTTTTGCAGGTGGGCAATCTTGTCCTGCTGCTTGGCAAAGGCGTTTTGCTGCAGTTCCATTTGTTCGGCGCGCATGTCCTCGAATTTGCTGTAGTTGCCGCCGTAGCGCACCAGCTTGCCGGCGTCGATGTGCAAGGTGACGTTGGTCACGGCATCGAGGAATTCGCGGTCGTGGCTGATCACGATCATGGTGCCTTCGTAGCGCTTGAGCCAGGCTTCCAGCCAGACCAGGGCATCCAGGTCGAGGTGGTTGGTGGGCTCGTCGAGCAGCAGCAGGTCGGACGGGCACATCAGCGCGCGCGCCAGTTGCAGGCGCATGCGCCAGCCGCCCGAGAAGCTGTTCACCGGTTTGTCCAGTTCGGTGGTCTTGAAACCCAGGCCCTGGATGAGCGCCTGGGCACGGGCCGGGGCGTCGTGGGCGCCGGCGTCCTGCAGCGCCATGTAGGCGTGGGCCATGCGGTCGTAGTCGTCGGTGGCCTCAGCGGCGGTGACTTCCTGCTGCGCAGCCAGCAGGTTCACGTCGCCATCGACCACAAAGTCGGTGGCGGACTGATCGGTCTCGGGCATGTCCTGGGCGACCTGACCCATGCGCCACTG
>JALNWC010000265.1 GCA_023231075.1 Rhodoferax sp. | reverse complement strand
GCCTCGGGGTCCATGCCAAATAAAAACGGGCGGGTCAGTGCGTAGGGAACAAGAGCCATTGGATAATTCCATCAGTCAAAATATGGTGATTTTCCACCATGCCCACAGAAAGGTTCGAACCATGGCCACGCTTTCCCAAGACGATCTGAAAACACTGGTGGGCCAGGCCGCACTCAAATACGTTGTGCCGGGTGAAATTGTGGGGGTGGGCACAGGCTCCACTGTGAACAAGTTCATTGACGCACTGGCCAGCATGAAGCATCAGATCAAGGGCGCGGTGTCAAGTTCCTACGCCAGCACCGATCGTCTCAAGGCGCTGGGTATTACCGTGTTCGATTCCAACGACGTGGATGAACTGTCGGTGTACATCGACGGCGCGGACGAGATTGATGGCCATGGTTTCATGATCAAGGGTGGCGGTGCGGCGCTGACCCGCGAAAAAATCGTGGCTGCCCAGTCGCGGCAGTTTGTCTGCATCGCAGACGAGTCCAAATTGGTGAAAACCCTGGGCAAGTACCCACTGCCGGTAGAAGTCATTCCGATGGCGACGCAGCGCGTCATCAGGCAGTTTCGCGCCATGGGCGGCACTGCGCAGCTGCGCCTGAGCGATGGCAACCCGCTGGTGACAGACAACGGGCAGCACATTGTGGATGTGACGGGCTTGCAGATTGCCGACCCGCTGGGTTTTGAGACAAGCGTTAGCCAGTGGCCTGGCGTGGTGACGGTCGGTGTGTTCGCCTACCAGAAGGCTCAGGTTTGCCTGTTGGGCACCGCCAGCGGTGTCAAGACGCTCACGTTTTAAGAAACCGCACAGCACGCGTCCCGCTGAATTTTTTCGCAACGATTGACGCGTCAGCTTGTCAGGGGTGTTTGCAACCAGTCGCGCATCAATGTGTCCGTGATCACCGCCTTGCAGGTTACGGCCTGAACCTGCAGGCACTCCTGGGTGTGTGGAATATCGTCGTGCCAGCCATGCTGCGGGTAGTCCACATATTTTCGCCGCATCATCGTCTGGCCCCGCGCCAGACCATCCACGGCCACGCGCACCCGACCACCCGATCACTTTGCAAGGTGAACAGGTCCGGATGGGGCAGCACCATAAAAGCCAGCACATCGTGCCCATAACAACCCTTGATTTGGCCAACCGCCGCGTCGTGTCGGCTGTAAAACGCGCCGTAGAACTGGACGGCATGGTGTAAGGTGTCAGTGGCTGGCACCCGGCGCCACCGGGATGGCGTTGTGAGCGTTGTCTGCTACACAAATGAAATCGCAAACCGTAGGTATATCAAGGGCCAGAACCGCAAAACGCTCGACGTTTGCAGCCGCCAGAGATGCCTGAAGAGGCCCGGCACAGGGGATTGTTTCCAAGCGCCAGCAACATGCGGGTGGTCGCACCACCGGCCTTGGCGCAGGCCACGGCCTGGTTGGCACCCTTGCCACCCAGGTAGGTCTTGAAGGCTTGCCCCAACACGGTTTCACTTGGTGCAGGAATGTGAGGGGCACGAACGACGAAATCCAGATTGGCAGAGCCAGCAACCAGAATCATGAGAATTCTTCCAAGGGATGACGCGGCGATCGTGTCGCGGCCACCGTGGCTGAAAAGAATCGTGGCATAGTTGCCGCTGGGTAACTACTCAGCACCCCTTTCGATTTAAAAAGTTCATATAAATCAATGGCCTACGAAATGTGATCATCTTCAAAAAACTAGAAATCTACTGAATTTCGCCGAAATATGCCTATTTTTCTAGCAAATCCAAAGGTAAATCGCGTGTAAGTCATTGATTCAAAAGACCTGAGTAGTTACGCCGCTGGTTTGAATCCGGCTCGCTTGCCAGCCACGTTTTACATTTCAGAAAAGAGATTTGCCATGACCACAAAAACCCGTCGTCTGAGCCTGTTGGCCTGTGCGTTAATGGCCAGCTCCCCGCTGTTGGCCGAACCCGCCGTGGTGTTTGACATGGGAGGGAAATTTGATAAATCTTTCAATGAAGCGGCTTACAACGGCATGGAGAAGTGGAAGAAGGAAACCGGCAAAAACTACCTCGAGTTTGAAATTTCCAACGAATCACAGCGTGAACAGGCCCTGCGCCGCATGGCCGAGAAGGGTGCCAGCCCGATCATTGGCATCGGGTTTGGCCAGGCTTCTGCCATTGAAAAACTGGCCAAAGAGTTTCCCAAGCTCAATTTCGCCATCATCGACATGGTGGTGAATCTGCCTAACGTGCAGTCGGTGGTGTTCAAGGAGCAGGAAGGCAGCTTTTTGGTCGGTGCCATGGCGGCCATGGCGAGCAAGACAGGCAAGGTCGGCTTTGTCGGCGGCATGGACATTCCGCTGATTCGCAAGTTTCAGTGCGGTTACGAGCAGGGTGCCAAGTTTGTCAACCCCAAAACGGAAGTGTTTGCCAACATGACCGGCGCCACCGGCTCGGCCTGGAATGACCCGGCGCGTGGCGGCGAACTGGCCAAGGCACAGTTCGCCAAGGGGGCTGACGTGGTGTTTGCCGCAGCGGGTGGCACGGGCATCGGTGTCTATCAGGCGGCCAAAGACAGCAAAAAACTGGCCATTGGTGTGGACAGCAACCAGAACCATGTGCAGCCGGGCACCATGTTGACCTCCATGGTCAAACGCGTCGACGTGGCGGTGTACAACGTGGCCAAGTCGCACAAAGCCGGTGTGTCTGTGTTGGGCCTGAAAGAAGACGGCGTTGACTTCGCCATGGATGCCCACAACGCCAAATTGGTGAGCGCCGACATGAAGAAAAAGGTTGAGGCCATGAAGGCCGACATCATCAGCGGCAAGATCAAGGTGGCCGATTACATGGCCGACAACGCCTGCAAATATTGACGGAGGTGAGTAGCTATTGTTTATGTAGCTACTCACGCATATGCGGTAAGGGCTAGAGCACTATTTCTCTTAAAAATTCCTTCGAGCATGCCTGATCAACCAGCGCCAGCGGTACGCATGACCGGCATCTGCAAGCGGTTTGGCGCTGTGGCGGCAAATGCCGATGTGTCTTTGCATGTGGCGGCGGGCACAGTGCATGGCATCGTGGGCGAAAACGGTGCCGGCAAAAGCACCTTGATGTCTATCCTGTACGGTTTTTACCAAGCCGACAGCGGGCAGATTGACGTGTTTGGCAAACCCGCCAACATCCGCAGCGCCGATGACGCCATTGCGCTGGGCATCGGCATGGTGCACCAGCACTTCATGCTCGTCGATACCCTCACCGCACTGGAAAACGTCATGCTGGGCGCCGAGCCGCATTGGCTGCTGCAGCGGGCGAAAGAACAGGTCCGCAACAAGCTCAATGCCCTGATGCAGGCCACCGGGCTGCACATTCAACTCGAGGCCCTGGTGGCTGATGTGCCGGTAGGGGACCGTCAGCGGCTTGAAATTCTCAAAGCCTTGTACCGGGGTGCCAGGATTCTGATTCTGGACGAACCCACTGCGGTGCTGACGCCGCAGGAAACCACGCAGTTGTTTGCCGTACTCCAGCGCTTGCGCGAACAGGGCAGCACCCTCATTTTGATCACGCACAAGCTCAAGGAAGTCATGGCTTTGTGCGATGCGGTGACGGTCATGCGTGCGGGTCGGGTGGTGCAGGACGTGCCAATTGCAGCCGCCTCGATGGAGGGCCTAGCCCTTGCCATGGTGGGGCGCCATGTGAACATGGGGCGCGCCGACGATGGGCCCGCCGCAGCCGGGGAGGTGTTGCTGCAAGCCAGTCATTTGTCGGTCACGGACAGCCTGGGTGTGCAGCGCTTGAAAGAGGTGAGCGTGACCCTGCGCGCGGGTGAAATTGTGGGTGTTGCGGGGGTGTCTGGCAACGGCCAAAGCGAATTGATGGATGTGTTGTCGGGCTTGCTCACGCCCGAGCGCGGGCAACTGCAGTTGCTCAAGCATCATTTTGAGAGCCCGCATTGGCTTGATCCCGGCGCAGCCCGGGCACTCGGGCTGGCGCATGTGCCTGAAGACCGGCAGGCACGCGCCCTGGTGATGGCTTTTGCCGCCTGGGAGTCTGCGGCCTTGGGTTACGACGGCTTGCCCGGCTACGCCACCCGTGGCTGGATGAACCATGCCCACATGCGCCAGGCCACCGCCGACATGATGGATCGTTTTGACGTGCGCCCGCGCAACCCTGAGCTGCTGAGCAGCCAGTTTTCCGGTGGCAACCAGCAAAAACTGGTGCTGGCGCGCGAACTGGGCCGATCGCCGCAGGTGTTGCTGGTTGGGCAACCCACGCGCGGGGTAGACATCGGCGCGATTGAATTCATTTACGCGCAGCTGCGTGCCATGCGCCAGGCTGGCTGCGCGGTGCTGCTGGTGTCGAGCGAGCTTGATGAAATTCTGGCCTTGTCAGACCGGGTCATCGTGATGCATCAAGGCCGTGTGGCTGGTGAACTCCCGATCGCGCAATGCTCGGAGGCCGCGTTGGGCCTGCTGATGACGGGGGTCAACACATGACACATTTGCCGCGCTGGGCTGATCTGGTGCTGCTGCCCATGGTGAGTTTGGGGGTGGCCTTGCTGGCTGCGGGGGGCGTTGTGGCGCTGGTCGGGCAAGACCCGCTGCGGGTGATCCAGGTGCTGGTGCAGGGGGCATTCGGCACGGCGCGGGGTTTGAGCTACACGCTTTACTACGCCACGACGTTTGTCTTTACCGGGCTG
>JALNWC010000264.1 GCA_023231075.1 Rhodoferax sp. | reverse complement strand
GCCGGATTTGGGATGCAGTGCGAGGCGCAAAGCGCGCCGTTTAGCTCTGCTAAACAAGCGATTTGCAACGACGCAATGCGCCCAAAGATGGCCAGGCAAAAGTACAAGTTATTGCTTTGCGAGCCCTAATGTTCATGGCAGCCGGGCCACCCCGAAGCATGAAAGAAGGCGGTCATTGCGGACGCGATCCGCAATCCATGAATTCAGGGGGCATGGATGCCGGATCGGGCCTGCCCCGGACCACGATCCGGGGTCCGGCATGGCATGCGTGTTCTTTCACGTTCAAACATCGCCTTCAGCGTCGCCACCTGCGCCTCGGGCTGGTCTGCGGCCACCAGCGCCCGCACCACGGCCACCGAGCCCACGCCGCTGGCCAGCACCTCGGGCAGCCGCGCGGCGTCGATGCCGCCAATCGCGACCGTGGGCAGATTGCGCAACAGCGCGGCGTACATCTTGAGCCGGGCCGGGCCCTGCGGCGGTGTCGCCATGCGCTTGAGCGTGGTGGCGTAGACAGCCCCCATGGCGATGTAACTTGGCTGCACGGCTGCGGCGCGCAGCATCTCGGCATAGCCGTGGCTGCTGACACCCAGACGCAGGCCGGCGGCGCGGATGGCGTTCAGGTCAGCGCCGCCCAGCCCCTCCAGGTCTTCCTGGCCCAGATGCACGCCATAAGCGCCGGCCGCGATGGCCGCCTGCCAATGGTCGTTGATGAACAGCAGCGCGCCGGTGCCTTGCACCGCCTGCACAGCGGCCTGCACCTCGCGCGTGATGGCGCCTGGGTCGTCCGACTTGAAGCGCAACTGCACCGTGGGTACCCCGGCACGCGCCATGCGTCCCACCCAGGCGGCATCGGGCAGCACCGCGTACAGCCCCAGCTGGTGCGGGCAGGGGGCAAAGCTTGCCTGTAGGAGCGGCGCCCTCGCCGCGATGGCCCTTGACTCAGGCCCATCGACGACGGCATCCACACCAAAGTCCTGCGCCCCGGTGGGCCAGGCGCTGGGGTCGAACTGGCCGGTGCGCGCGCTTTGACGCTGCCAGGCGGAGGCCACACACCGGGCATCGGCATCGATGAAATCGAGGGCACGGCAAGCGGCATACACCGCTTGTTCGACGGGGCCAGTGAGCCCTGTGGGCAGGGCGGCAAGGCCCATTGGCAGCCGATCCAGGGCCTTGGCCTGCAGGGCCAGATGGCTATGCTGACGCACGATCTCGCGGGCCGGGGCGTCAAGTTCTTGATGCGCTGACATGGTGGTACTTCAAGCTGGGTTGAGTCTGTAAGCCGTGCGCTCAGGCCTGGTGCCAGAACGGCGTCCCCAGCACCGGCGTGCTGGGCTGGGCGCTGTCGTGCTCGGGCATCACACCCGACAAAAAGGCGGCGCGGCCGGCCCGTGTCGCGTCGGCAAAGGCGCCGGCCATGCGCACCGGGTCTTGCGCCAACGCGACGGCGGTGTTGAGCAGCACGCCGTCAAAGCCCCACTCCATGACCTGGCAGGCGTGCGACGGCAAACCCAGCCCGGCGTCCACCAGCAGCGGCACGTCCAGTCGGGAGCGCAGGGTGCGCAGCGCGTAGGGGTTGAGCGGGCCCTTGCCGGTGCCGATCGGCGCCGCCCACGGCATGAGGGCCTGGCAACCGACATCGACCAGGCGCTGGCACAGCACCAGGTCTTCGGTGCAATAGGGCAGCACCTGGAAGCCGTCCTTGATCAGTCGGCTGGCGGCGTCGACCAGGTTCAGGGTGTCGGGCTGCAGCGTGTAGTCATCGCCGATCAGCTCCAGCTTGAGCCAGGGCGTGCCAAAGACCTCGCGCGCCATCTGCGCCGTGGTAATGACTTCCTGCAGGCTGTGGCAACCGGCGGTGTTGGGCAGCACCGGCACGTTCAGTTCGGCCAGCAGGGCCCAGAAGGTGTTGGGGGCAGCCTCGCCGGCCTGCAGGTTTTGCCGGCGCAGCGAGGCCGTCAGCATGGCCGGCTGGGCCAGCTTGACGGCAGCCTGCAAGACGCCGGGCGACGGGTAGCGCGAGGAGCCCAGCAGCAGGCGGCTGGCAAAGCTCTGGCCGTAGAGCACCAGCGCGTCGTCGGGAGTTTTTTCTGAATACATGGTCATGAGGTCAGTCCTTAGCCCCCGGTCACCGGCGCGATCAGGTCGATCTGGTCTGCGTCATGCAACGGGGTGTGGTGGTAGGCGGTATTGGGGATGAATTGCAGGTTGATGGCTGCGGCGAAAGGCGGCTTCAACGGCAACAGCGCCACGGCATCGGCCAGCGTGGCGGTGGCAGGCAACTCAAACGTGCTGCCATTGATCATGACCTTGATCGTGCTTGTCATCATGCAAGCGCCTGGACATCAGCCGATGGTACGGGGCCAGTCACGGCCAATTCAAAATCCTTTGCCAACTCGGACTCATCCCCCTGCATCAACTGCAGCACCACGTCCAGCATGGCCGGGGCGATCAGGTAGCCGTGGCGGTACAGGCCGTTGACCTGCAGGCAGCGCGCACCCAGGCGGCGCACCGCGGGCAGGTTATTGGGCAGGGTGGGGCGGCATTGCGCCACCAGTTCCACGATGCGCGCTTCGCCAAAGCCACTGTCCACCGTGTAGGCGGCGCTGAGCAATTCCAGGGCCGAGCGCACGCTCATGGGCGATGTGTCGTCCGACTCGATTTCTGTGGCGCCCACCAAAAAATAGCCGTCCTGCTTGGGCGCGATGTAGATCGGGTAACGCGGATGGATCAGCCGGGTCGGGCGCGACAGCGTCACGTTCGGGGCGTGCAGGGTGATGATCTCGCCGCGCACGCCGCGCAAGCCGGGCCATTGGGGCTGCGCGCCCAAGCCGCGGCAATCCAGCACCCAGTCGGGCTGGCCGGGCGTGCCAGGCGCAAAGTCGTCCGGACTGCGCGGACTGTTCCAGTGCAGGTTGACTTGCAAGCGCTGCAATTGCGCCAGCAGCGTATCCATCAGCTGGTGGTTGTCCAACTGGCCTTCGCCGGGCAAGTACAGGCCCTGTGCAAAGTGCGCGCCCAGGCCGGGCTCCAGCTGGTCCAGCCCTGCTGCATCCAGTGTTTTGGGGGAGGGCAGGCTGGGCAGTCGCTTTCCGGTGGCGGCCAGCAATTGCGCAAAGCGCTGAGCCTCGGCCGCGTCCTGGCGGTGCCACACCACCAGCGTGCCCTGCTGCTGGAAGAACACGGGCGCATCGAGTTTTGCAATCAACTCGGGCCAGCGTGTCAGGCCATAGTGCCCCATGCGCACCACGCTGTCCTCGGCGACCGCCGACTCGGCCAGCGGCGCCAGCATGGCAGCCGCGGCAAAGGCGGCGGCGCGGCGTGAATCAGCCGCGGCTGCGTCGTAAACGCTTAAGGTGTGACCGGCGCGCGCGAGTTCGCAGGCCAGCAGGCGGCCCATCAGGCCGGCGCCCAAAATGACGATGTTCATGCTTTACTCCCGGCCAGTGTCAGGGGGCTGGCCGGGCGCGTCAGCCAGGCCAGTATGAAGGTGGCCGCCAGCGTCGGCAGCGCCGAGCCCCACTGCGGCGCCCAGGCGCTGAGCGCGTGGTAGCAGCCAATGCCGCCCAGCCACAGCAGCGCCGCGGACCAGTCAACTGCTTTGCTGTTGCTGACCACGGCCCCGCCAGACAGGGCCAGGCGGCCCAGAATCACGCCATACAGCGGCACAAACACCGAACTCAGCATCAGCAAAAACGGCTCCAGGCTGTGCATCGGCAGCACCAGCGCCAGGCTGGTGCACAGCACCGCCAGCGCCAGGCCCCATTGGCGCACGCTCCAACCCGGCTTGATGCTGTGGCCCGACACCGCGCCCGAGTACACGTCGCCATAGGCGTTGTCGACCTCGTCCACCAGAATCAGGCTCAAGGCCAGCAGGCCGCCCTGGGCCAGCAGCAGGGCGCTGACCAGGTCGGTGCCCGGGGCCGCCACCGTCACCACCATCACGCCCAGCGCGTAACACCAGATATTGGCCAGCGCATAGCCGAGCCAGGTGCCGCTCAGCGCGCTTTTGCCTGATGTGCCGTAACGCGCGTAGTCGGCCACCAGCGGCAGCCACGACACCGGCATCGCGATCACCAGGTCCATGGCCGACAGCATGCCCATACTGCCGTCGCCGGGTCGGGCCCAGAATGCATCCAGCCCCTGCGCCTGCACCTGGCCGCCAAACTGCCAGCTCAGCCACAGCAGCGAGGCAATCACCAGCGGCAGCGCCACCCGGCTCACCAGCTTGCGCACCAGCTGCGTCATGGGTTTGGACAGCAGCAGCACCAGCACGCCGCCCCACAGCAGCGTGGTCAGCACCCGGCCTTCGACGCCGTCCAGCCCCAGGCCAAACGATTGTTTGCCGATGGCCGCCGTGCCGTCGCGCATGATGACCAGCTCGAACGTGGTCCAGCCGATCAGCTGCGCCACGTTGAGCAGCACCGGCAGGCGGGCAAAAGCACGGCCGTAAGTGGCGTGCATCAGCGCCGCGCTCGACAAGCCGGTCTGGCAACCCAGCCGCGCGGTCCAGGCCAGCAGACCGGCGCCAATCAGGGAGCCCAGCACAATGGCGATGGCCGCATCGCGGCTGCCCACGGCCGGCACCAGGTAGGCGCCCACCTGCATCACCAGCAGGCCCACGCCCAGGCTGAACCACAGCGAGGCGTGGTTGTGCCAGTTGAACACCCG
>JALNWC010000263.1 GCA_023231075.1 Rhodoferax sp. | reverse complement strand
GCTGATGGGCGACTTCAACATCACTTTTGACGATGCCGATGTCTGGGACCCGGAGGGCATGCGCGACCAGATCCATTGCACCGACGAAGAGCGCTACGAGCTCAATGCCTTGGTTGCGCTGGGCCTGCATGATGCGCACCGCTTGTTTGCGCAACCCGCCAAAAGCTATTCTTGGTGGGACTACCGGGATTTTGGTTTCAGGCGCAACCACGGCCTGCGCATTGACCACATTCTGGTCAGCGGCGCACTCAAGCCCCGGGTGTCAGCCTGCTGGATCGACAAGACCCCGCGCAAAAACGAGCGCCCCAGTGACCACGCCCCGGTGGTGGTCGAACTCAAGGATGTCACCTCGCCAAGCCTGACTTGAAGCATCGTCCATGAATTCAGGGCCATGGATTGCGGGCCAAGCCCGCCATGACACGGTCCCCTACTCCAGGCCAAGTTCCTGGATTTTTCGGGTGATGGTGTTGCGGCCAATGCCGAGCTTTTGGGCGGCATCGATGCGTCGGCCGCGGGTGGCGGCCAGGGCGGCCTGAATCAGGCGCGACTCGAAGCGTGCCGTCAGGGTGTCCCAGACATCGCTGCGATCGGTGGCGAGCAGCGCCCGGGCCTCGGCCTCCAGACCCTGCTCCCAGTCGCCTTCGAGCACCGCAGTCGCCGCATGCGTGGCGGGCACGTCGGGCATTTTTTGCGACCCTGCCAACTCGGCCTGCACTTTCACCAAAACGGACGGCACGGCTGTGGGTCCAGCCAGAACGGGCGATGGGGGTGTCTCCGTGACCGCCACTTCAGGCGGCAGGTCCTTCGGCTCAATCACTTGCGCGGGAGCCATGACCGTGAGCCAGTGGCACATGTTTTCAAGCTGGCGCACGTTGCCCGGAAAGGCAAACTGCCCCAGCCAGGCCAGCGCGGCGTCCGAAATGCGCTTGGGTTCCACCCCCAACTGACGCGCGCTTTGCTGCAAAAAGTGGCGCGTCAGCATGGGAATGTCTTCGCGCCGCTCGCGCAGGGCCGGCAGGCGCAGGCGGATGACATTCAGGCGGTGAAACAGATCCTCGCGAAACACCCCGTCTTTGACGCGTTGCTCCAAATTCTGGTGCGTGGCGGCAATCACGCGCACGTTGGTCTTGACGGAACTGTGACCGCCCACCCGGTAAAAATGGCCATCGGAAAGCACGCGTAACAAGCGGGTTTGCAGGTCAAACGGCATGTCGCCAATTTCATCGAGGAACAGCGTGCCGCCATCGGCCTGCTCGAAACGACCCCGGCGCATGGTCTGCGCGCCAGTGAATGCACCACGCTCGTGGCCAAAGAGCTCGGACTCGAGCAAATCCTTCGGGATGGCGGCGGTGTTGATGGCCACAAACGGGCCATTGGCACGCGGCGAATGCTTGTGCAGCGCGCGCGCCACCAGTTCCTTGCCCGAGCCCGACTCGCCGGTGATCATGACAGTCACGTTGCTTTGGCTCAGGCGGCCAATGGCCCGAAACACGTCCTGCATGGCGGGCGCCTGGCCCAGCATTTCGGGCGCCTCGGCCATGGCTTCATCCGCGACCTCTTCGCGCTGGCTTTCTTCGACCGCGCGGCGAATCAGTTCCACCGCCTTGGACAAATCAAAAGGTTTGGGCAGGTACTCAAAGGCACCGCCCTGAAAGGCCGACACGGCGCTATCGAGGTCGGAGTACGCGGTCATGATGATGACCGGCAAGCCCGGGTATCGGGTCTTGACCTTGTCCAGCAGATCCAGCCCCGAGCCCCCCGGCATGCGAATGTCGCTGACCAGCACCTGGGGCCCTTTGTCTTCGTCGAGGGCGGTTAAAACGTCGCGCGCGTTGGTAAAACTGCGGCTCGGCAATTGTTCACGCAGCAGCGCTTTTTCCAGCACGAAGCGAATGGACTGGTCATCATCTACGATCCAAATGGGCTTCATCACGTTGTCTTGCCTTAGGTTGAACCCTGACCGCAATCTTTTGCAGTCACCCTGCGATGCGCTGCAGCCCCCCTTGCGATCAGGGCAGAGGAATCAGAATCTTGAAATCCGTAGCGCCCGGCACACTGTCACACTCGATCAAACCGTGGTGCTGCTGGACAAAGGTTTGCGCCAATGTCAAACCCAGTCCTGAGCCACCCTCCCGCCCTGACACCAGCGGATAAAAAATACGGTCTTTGATTGCGTCCGGCACGCCAGGCCCGTTGTCAACCACATGCAATTCCAATGCCAACCGATAGCGTTGTTTGCCGAAAGTGCTTTGGCGCGCCACCCGCGTGCGAAAAATGATCTCGGCGTCACCCTGGTTGATGCGTTCGGCCAGCGCATGTGCCGCGTTGTGGGCGATGTTGATGAGCGCCTGAATGAGTTGCTCACGGTCGCCGCGGAACTCGGGGATCGAGGTGTCGTAGTCGCGCTCCACCACCAGGCCCTTGGGAAACTCCGCGAGAATCAGCGAGCGCACCCGCTCGCAGACCTCGTGGATGTTGACATCGCCCACCACATGGGGCCGGCGGTGTGGCGCCAGCAAACGGTCCACCAACGACTGCAGGCGGTCCGCTTCGTGGATGATGACCTGGGTGTATTCGGACAGTTCGGGCTGGTCCAGCTCCAGCTCCAGCAGCTGCGCTGCGCCACGAATGCCGCCCAGCGGGTTTTTGATTTCATGCGCCAGGTTACGAATGAGCTCCTTGTTGGCCTGGGCCTGCTCGGCCAGCCGCTCTTCACGGTCCTGGCGCGCCTGCTGCTCCAGCGGCAGCAGCTCAACGATGATGTCGGCACTTTCGGTCTGGGTCACGATCACATGCACCGGCAACAGTTCACGCCCCGCACGCAGCAACTTGGCGTCGTAGCGCAGCGCGGCAAACTCGTTGCTGCCCGCGCCCTGCAGGGCGGTTTGCAAATGGGCAGGTTCGGTAAACGAGTCGGGCAAATGCGAACCCACAATGGTACGCCGTGAGACGCCCATCGCATCTTCGAGGGCGGCGTTGGCAAAGGTGACGGTGCCATCGCTCTGCACCACGGCCACCAGGGTGGCCAATAAATCAAAGGCGCCAAAACGCTGGGTCACCATGCCGCCCGTTGCGGCCCGATATTTGGGAAAAGCCAGCTTCAAGGTCAGCCCCGCAGACAACTATCGCGCAGCCGGACTGGCAGGCAGGCGTTCAAGTTCACGGCGAATCCCGGCCATGTCACTTTCGTTGCGCGCCAGGCTGGCTTTGAGTTCATCCACCCGATCCAGGTAGCGCTGGTAATTGCGTGCTTCATTGCCAAGCCTTTCTGGTTCGCCATGGTTGTATTCCTTGAGCAACTCGGCGTGGCGCGCCTCGGCTTTTTTCAGCTCGGACTGCAAAATCAGGCGCGCATCGGCGTCGCGCGACTTTTGCTCCTGCGTATTCACGCGTGGACCGGCGCTGGCAGGGCTGGCCTGCGCTGGCGCCGACTTCTGGGCCGGGCGCGTGCCCTGCACCACCGTCACATTGGCCCCCTCCACCAGCTTGCAGTTTTTGGCTTGTGCCTCGGTCACCGTGTTGGTGTAGGCATTGCCGCAACGGTAAATACGCTCCTGCGCCTGCGCGTTGGCACACAACAGCAACAGCAGCAGGCCCGTCCAGGTGATCTGTTCCATAAAAGTTCAAGCCCTCTCTCATCAGCAACGGCGTGGCATGCAGCACCACGGTAGGCCGTGAGTTTCCCACAATAAAAAAGGACGGCCTGAGCCGTCCTTTTTTTAAACCCCAGGGTTGTCAAGCACAACCCGGAGCTGCTTACAGCGAATAGTACATGTCGAATTCAATCGGGTGCGTGGCCATGCGCAAGCGCGTGACTTCGCCCATCTTGAGTTCAATATAGGCATCGAGCAGGCCGTCGGTGAACACGCCACCCTTGGTCAGGAAGGCGCGGTCGGCGTCCAGGCATTCCAGCGCCTGGTCCAGACTGTGGCAGACCGTGGGGATCAGTGCGTTTTCTTCGGGCGGCAGGTGGTACAGGTCCTTGGTCGCGGCTTCGCCGGGATGGATCTTGTTTTCCACGCCGTCGAGGCCGGCCATCATCAGGGCCGAGAAGCCCAGGTAGGGGTTCATCAGCGGATCGGGGAAGCGCGCCTCGATGCGGCGACCCTTGGGGTTGGCGACATAAGGAATGCGGATCGACGCCGAGCGGTTCTTGGCCGAGTAAGCCAGCTTGACCGGTGCCTCGAAGCCAGGCACCAGGCGCTTGTAGCTGTTGGTGCCGGGGTTGGTGATGGCGTTCAGGGCGCGGGCGTGCTTGATGATGCCGCCGATGTAGTACAGGGCAAAGTCGGACAGGCCGGCATAGCCGTCACCGGCAAACAGGTTCTTGCCATCTTTCCAGATCGACTGGTGCACGTGCATGCCGGAGCCGTTGTCACCCACGACGGGCTTGGGCATGAAAGTGGCGGTCTTGCCGTAGGCGTTGGCCACGTTTTGCACCACGTATTTCAAAACCTGGGTCCAGTCGGCGCGCTCGACCAGCGTGCTGAACTTGGTGCCCAGTTCACATTGGCCGGGGGCGGCCACTTCATGGTGGAACACTTCGACCGGGATACCCAGGGATTCGATGATCAGGGACATCTCGGCGCGCATGTCTTGTGTGCTGTCGACCGGTGGCACGGGGAAGTAGCCGCCCTTGGTGGAGGGACGGTGGCCGCGGTTGCCGCCTTCCATTTTCTTGCCCGAGTTCCACGGTGC
>JALNWC010000262.1 GCA_023231075.1 Rhodoferax sp. | reverse complement strand
CACCCGGCCCTTGTAGCCGGTCTGATGGCATTTGTCGCAGCCCGCATGGCGGTAAAACCGGAGTTCGCCGCCGCCTGCAAATTCGGCTTTCCAGCGCGCGATGAGCTGTGCCAGCTGCGCATCGAAATCGCCTTTCCATAGCGCGGAATGCCGCAGCTCTTCCGCGTATTCAACCGCAAACAGCTGCAGTTCTTCGGCGTCGGGCACATAGGCTTCCTTGCAGGCGCACAATTTCTTGGCCAGGCGTTGCGCCAGAATACCCAGCAGGGCATCGGCGAAATTGAAGGGGTCCATGCCCATGTCGAGCAAGCGGGTGATGGACTCGGGCGCCGAGTTGGTGTGCAGCGTCGAGAACACCAGGTGGCCGGTGAGCGAGGCCTCCACGCCCATGGCCACGGTTTCATGGTCGCGCGACTCACCCACCATGATGATGTCAGGGTCGGCCCGCAAAAAGGCGCGCATCACCATCGCAAAATCGATGCCGGCTTTTTTGTTGATCTGGACTTGGCGCAGGCCCTTTTGCGTGATTTCGACCGGGTCTTCGGCGGTCCATATTTTGGTGTCCGGCTTGTTGAGGTGCTTCAGGATCGAGTGCAGGGTGGTGGTTTTGCCCGAACCGGTGGGACCGCACACATAAAACAAGCCGTAGGGTTTTTCAACGGTCCGGATCACCCGCTCCATGTTGTGCGGCGTCAGGCCCAGTTTGTCCAGCGGAATGGGTTCGCCCGCTGCCAGAATCCGCATCACCACGTCTTCGACGCCGCCCGCCGACGGGATGGTGGCGACACGCAGCTCGATGTCAAGGGGGCCGTATTTCTTGAACTTGATCTTGCCGTCCTGCGGCTTGCGGCGTTCTGAAATATCGAGGTCGCACATGATTTTCAGGCGCGTCACCATGGCCTGACGAAAATGGGCCGGAACTTCGATGTAGGGCTGCAGCGAGCCGTCAATGCGAAACCGGACGCCGGTCTTGAGCTTGCCGGGCATGGGTTCGATGTGGATATCGGAGGCGCCCTGGTGGTAGGCGTCGAGGATGACCTTGTTGACAAATTTGACCAGCTCGTTGTCGGCCGCTGCGGACTCCAGCGAATCATCGTCGGCGCCATCATCCACGGGTGAGCTGTCCATGTCGGCGAGCATGTCGCTGATGCTGCCGCTCTCGGCCTCGACGCCAAAGATCTGGCCCAGGGTCTGCACGAACTCGTGGTGTGTGGTGACCCGGTAGGCAAACTTGCTCAGACGCGGATAAACCTGCGCCACGATGCGCGAGCTGCGCACGGCCTCAGGATCCAGGCACATGACGACGAGACCGTCGGGCGACTCTTCGAGCGGGATCCAGCCCTGCTCCGCGATGAATTCGCGCCTGAGCTTGCCGTGCAGACCCTCCGAGCGAATGCGGCCCTCGCTGAAAGGCTCGTAGGGAACACCAAAAAATTTGGCCAATGAAGGACCGATCTGGAGCGGGCGCACTTGGTAGTCCTCAAGCAAAAGATGCTCCACGGTTCGGCCCTGCGCACGCGCATCCTTCAGGCATTGCTGCAACTCTTCCGCGGTCATGACGCCGCTGGCAACCAGGTCGTCATACTTGGTGACCATGCGACGCACGCTTTCTTCCTGTTTGCGAATGCGCTGCCGGATGGCGGTGGCCAGGGTTTTGCAGAGCTGGGTGACACCCTCAACGTCCAGCTCGCCAAACATCTGGTCATTCTTGTTGTTGATGATCTGCAGCACGCCATAGAGCGTCTTGCCCTCCAGCAGCGGGGCCGCCAGCATTTGACGCGTGCGGTACCCGGTGCGTCGGTCCACCGCTTTCAAAAAAGTCAAATCCGGATGCACCTGTCGCAGGGCGTCGTCGTCGTAGACATCGGCCAGATTGACCTCTTTCTGACTGTAGGCGACGTAGCCCGCCACACTTTTCGGGCTGATGGGGAGCTTCAGGTTCTGGCTGCTGGTGAGTCCGGTTTTGATGACGGAAATGATGGCGTTGCGCTCCTCGTTGACCACATAAAGCGTCAGCCGATCGGCATTGAACAACTTGCAAATATCCTGACTCGACTCCAACATGATTTGCTCGATGTTTTCAGTCTCGTGGATGCGCGCGGTTACCTGTTGCAACTGCTTGTAAAACAGGGCATCGAGCGTCATGCTGCCCTGATCCGGGCTGGAAGCTTGCGCAAGGGTAATCATGTTTTCTTTTTTTTCAGACTTGACGGACTTTGCAGACCTTGCCCATCGCGCAGATTTGGCGGACTTTACAACTTGTACCGGCTTTACAGGCTTTACAGGCTTTATCTTGTTGAATAGCGCCTTGAACCAAGCGAACATCGCAGGGATCAGGATGACAAAAATTGCAACACGGTACCGCTCAGGCTGATCTGATCCCCCTGGCGCAGCAGGACCGGCTCTCGCCCCACGGCGGTCCCGTTCAGCAAGGGAAGCTGCGCACCCTCGACATGGTGGACATGGTAATTGGCGTCGCGTCGGGTGATGGCAGCGACGGCAACGCCGGGCTTGCCAAAGGTGGTCACTGCTTTGGTGAGCGTCATTTCGCGCCCGACAGCCGGGCCCGAGACAATCCTGATTCGGCCCTGCAGGTTGGCAGGCACTTCGGCGATGTCTTGAAAAGCCTGTGGCCAGGTGGCAGCATACGGCGGGCCTGACTCACTGTCAGGCGGTTCATCAGGCGCCGTCGACCCGGCTGAGAAAATGAGTTTGAAATGACCAATTTCAATCGTGTCATTCTCTTGAAGTACCTGCCTTTTAACCGCACGACCGTTGACATAGGTGCCATTGGTACTGTCAAGGTCCTCGATCGTCACCTGCGCACCGTCCTGAATCAGGCAGGCGTGCCGACCACTGACCACCAGGTTTTCGAGGACGACGTCGTTGTAGGGTCGCCGACCCAGGGTGGTGCGATTTTTGGCGAGATCGACTTCCTTGGTGAGGTCACCGTCAAGTCTGATGGTGATTTTTGGCACAAAATCTCCTTCAAAGATTCCTGATTACATTTCAAAACACGCAGGCATCCACGGCCTGAATCAAGATCACGGTCACGTTGTCCCGACCCCCTTTGGCATTGGCCAGGTGGATCAACGTCGACGCGCACCGGGAAAGGTCCGTGGCTTGACTCATCAGGCTGGCAATGCTGGCATCATCCACCATGTCGGTCAAGCCATCGGAGCACATCAGGTAAAGATCGCCCGCTTCGACCGGGTGAATGTTGACTTCCAGGGGCAATATGGATCCAACACCCAGCGCGCGGGTCAGCAAATTGCGGCCCGGGGCATGCGCGGCATGAGCCCGGGTGATCAAGCCGGCATCCACCTGCTCCTGCAGCATGGAGTGGTCCTTGGTGATTTGCAGCAACACACCCGCACGCAAACGATAGCAGCGCGAGTCACCCACATGGGTCAAAAAGAACTGGTCGCCCCGGAAAACGCCCACCACGACGGTGGTACCCATGCCTTTGTAGTTGGGCTTGCCGGCGGCAGCCCGGAGGATTTCCTGGTTGGCCTTGTCAACACTGCGCGCCAACAGACGGCAAAGCTCATCCGCCTGATTCAAGGGCTCGCTACGCGACAGGACGCGCGTCACCTCTGCGGCAATCGAGGTCGCAGCCATGCTGCTGGCCACCTCCCCCGCGCTGTAGCCGCCCATGCCATCAGCCAGCACGGCGACGCCAAATTTATCGTCAAACAAAAAGCTGTCTTCGTTGTTGGGACGAGTCAAACCTGGGTCAGTTTGTGCGTAATAGGCGTAGTTCATGGTTCATTATTGCTCCGGTCAGCCCCAGAAACAGCAAAGCCGGATTGTCCTTCAGGAAATCCGGCTTGGGGCTTTGACCCCGGTCAAAAGCCCTGTTTCACAGTCTGCCAGGCCTTACAGCATGGCCTTGAGCAGCTTGGCCATTTCGGACGGATTGCGTGTGATCTTGAAGCCGCATTCTTCCATCACCGCCAGCTTGGCTTCAGCGGTGTCGGCACCGCCGGAGATCAAGGCCCCGGCGTGGCCCATGCGCTTGCCGGCGGGGGCTGTCACACCGGCGATGAAGCCGACAATGGGCTTCTTCATGTTGAGCTTGCACCAGCGTGCAGCTTCGGCTTCGTCCGGGCCGCCAATTTCACCGATCATGATGACCGCATCGGTATCGGGGTCGTCATTGAAGGCCTGCATCACGTCAATGTGCTTCAAACCGTTGATCGGGTCGCCACCAATGCCCACGGCGCTGGACTGGCCCAGACCGATTTCGGTCAACTGCGCCACCGCTTCGTAGGTCAGCGTGCCGGAGCGGCTGACCACACCAATGCGGCCCTTGCGGTGGATGTGACCGGGCATGATGCCGATCTTGATTTCGTCGGGCGTGATCAGGCCGGGGCAGTTGGGGCCGAGCAGCAGGGTTTTCTTGCCGCCGGCCGCTTCCTTGGCCTTCATGCGGTTGCGCACTTCGAGCATGTCGCGCACCGGGATGCCTTCGGTGATGCAGATCGCCAGGTCCAGGTCGGCCTCAACGGCTTCCCAGATGGCGGCAGCGGCACCGGCCGGTGGCACGTAAATCACGCTGACCGTGGCGCCCGTCTCGCTTGCGGCTTCCTTGACCGAGGCGAAGATCGGGATGTTGAAGATCGACTCGCCGGCCTTCTTGGGGTTCACACCGGCGACAAAGCAGTTTTTGCCATTGGCGTATTCCTGGCACTTTTCAGTGTGGAACTGGCCGGTCTT
>JALNWC010000261.1 GCA_023231075.1 Rhodoferax sp. | reverse complement strand
TGGCGATTTCGCAGGCCTCTTCCATGATGTCCACGCCGTGCAGGTTGTCGGTGACGATGCGGCGTTTGATGTAGTAGCCCACGCTGGGGTGGTCGTGTTGGATATGGGTCAGCCAGTTTTTCAGGTCGCTGCTGGCACCCATCTCAGCCCGTCCGACCACGGCGTAATAAACGTTGATCAGGCACTTGAGCGCGGCCACCAAAAAGGCGCCCGACCCCACCGCCGGGTCGAGGATGGTGATGCTGGGCAACACCTCGTTGACCAATTTCAGCACCGTTCGGGCATCCATGCGCGCCAGCAGGTCAGGCACGGTGTCGAATTTGATTTCCTTCAGACCCAACTCGGGCATGGCGGGTTCATGCACCCGCTCCAGAATCATCTTGTGAATGCTGCGCTCGGCCAGGTAGCCGGTGATCTCGGGCCGGGTGTAGTAGGCACCAAATGCCTTTTGGTTGATGTATTTCTCAAAGATGTAGCCCAACACGTCGGGGTTGATCTCGTCCGCATCGCCACCGGGCGTGTCGTCCAGGTGCCAGGTGAAGCTGGCAAACAGCTTGAAGATGCCTTCAAACGCGGCATCGGCCACGGTGAGCGTGCTGCCGACGCGCGGGGCGTGGTCGGCGTCCAGCTCCAGTTTGTGGTGCAGGAACAGGCCACCGTTGAGGTAGGGGATTTGGCCCGTCAGCGCTTTGGCCTCTGGGCTGCGGTCGGCCTCGGGTTTGGCAAAGGCTTCAAAAAACAAGGCGTTGAGAAATTCACCAAAGAAGCGGTTGGGGCCGCGCCCCTGGCTGGCCGCCAGCTTGGTCTGCAGGTAATCAACATTCCCACCGTCCAGAAAAAACTTCTTCTGCATGAACCAGACAAACATCAGCCGGTTAAGCAGCACGCTGGCGTACCAGCGTTTGTCGCGTTCGTTGTCGATGCCCTTGATGTGGGCCAGCAGTTCCAGGTGCTGCTGCTGGTAGGCGGTGAAAAACTTCTTGGTGGTTTTATCCACATCCAGCGCGGCCTGAATGCGCCGGGCCGCTTCCAGAACCGGCAGGCGGCCCGATGCGTCCAGCTCCGACAGCTCTACCACCATGGCTTGCAGTTTGCTGGCAAACAGATCAACAGGCTGGCCTTTGAAATAGTCGTGACGGCGCGACGTCAGGCGTGGTTTGCCAGTTTCAGGGTGTTTGTCACGTTTGACCCAGTACCATTGGCTTTGGGAGGCACCTTCTTTTTTGTCGGTAAAAATAAGCAGGTTCTCGGCATGAGCATGGGCAATGTGCTTCCAAATCCGCAGGCGCTGCTGCTCGTCGGGCCAGCCACCCCCCACCACAATCTGCATTGCCACCACCCCGCCCAACTCTGCCACAGTGCGGTGGACAAAGGCCGTTTCGCCGACTTCGTCGTTGGCCCAAGCGACCCCGGTGCTGGCGTGGTTCCAGCCCAGCACGTCAGCAAACAGCCTTGGGAAGTCAAAGGCGGACAAATGCTTTTCAAAACCGGGGAAATCAAGTTTGGTCATGCGGGAGTTAATGTTGATATCCAGGGATGAATTTGTCTTTAATTTGGAAAATAGCCAATGAATTCAATGAGTTATATTTTTATCGAATGTCATTAAATTGCGCTGGATGTCTTTAAGTGACATCACATAGACGACGATGGCGGTGCTGCGAGAGTGTAGTAACTCCCTCGCTTTTCGCCGTGACGCGCCAATATTCCCGATGCCACCATTTGATCGAGCTTGTGTTTGGCTTGTCGCGGGCTTAAACGGCAAAGGGCTATGACATCCTGGCGCTTGATGCGGGCTTGCTGCCGCAACAGGTTACGAATCAATTCGACTTGCTGCAACTCGTCAAAACCTGCCTGTTGCGCATAGGCAGGGCCTTGCCCTAATTGCTTGTAAATTTGTGGGCTCAATGTGTATTGGCGGCCTCGACCCGTACCATGTGCCTGAACAAGACCGACTTCGGCCAGTTGCTCGATCAGCTTGCTGGCTTGCGCAGGCAGACACTGCAAATGAATGGCCAAATCCGCCGCGCTTATGCGCCGAGCCTCACGCAGTACAGTCAGCACCATGAGTGTCTCAAATGGCAAGGCGCCATTTTGCCGCGCCTCTTCCTGCAACACCATGCGCACAAAAGCCAGATCAGCGGGCTCGGTGTTGATGCTGAGTTTGACCAAGTCCGCCATCGACTGCGAGTAATCAGGTGCCGGGCGACCAAAGCGCAATAGGCCGGTGTAGATCATGTCCACGCCACGTCCGGTGCGGTCCACCAGCCCCAGCCGCTTGAAGGCATCCGCCAAAGCCGGGTTACGCGGACGGGGTTCAGTGGTCAGGAGATTGGCAAGTGTGACGCCATCGACAAAGCCGCCGGGGTTGCTGATGACCAGGTCACTTTTTTGCCAGCACACACGCACCGGACCGCGACGCGCGTAGTCGCGGTGAACCAGTGCGTTGTTGATGGCCTCACGCAAGGCATCAACCTCGACTCTGGCAATGCCGATTCGGAAAAGGCCTTCGTTGAACTCCTGCTCGGTGTTGACTCCGCGAGACAGCAGATCGAGCCATTCCACGATTTCAATCAATGCGGCGCGTGAGCCTTCGTTAACCTTGACGCGTGTGCCGTCGAGCACTTGAAACAACACCTCGTGCATGGGTACCAGTCGGCGCAAGCTGTCGGTGCGGCCAATCAGAAGCAGACCCAGCAAAGTCGGGCGGCGCACGCCGTCACGGGTGATGGTGAGTGACAGTGCGCCTTCAAGCTGCTCGTCGGTCAAGCCCATCAGCGACTTGTCGCTGCGCGGGTTGTTGGCGATGACCGAACGCAGGCGCTCGCGCTGCAAGGGATCAAAGTCGGCCAGGGTGGCATCGGCCATGACTTCGGCCGACATGTCAAACATTTGAAAGTCGGCACGGCGGCTAGGGTATTCGTGCGGTAAAAATGGTACGCATTCCGGCTGACCATGGGCATCCATGCGGCGGCGTTTGACCAGGCCGTCAGAGCGGGCAACCACTTCCGGACTGCGCTGCACGCTGATGGCGGCCACGCGGGCATGCTGCAAGGGCAAGCATTCAACCCGCACTTGCAGACTTGGCGCGGTGCGGTTGGCCACCACAGCGGTCAGACCACTGACGTCGGTCGGCCTGGAGTGATGCAAACCGGTCACCGTGCCGTCGTTTTCAATTCCAAGATACAGCGTGCCACCTTGGGCATTGGCCAGGCAGATTAGAGCTTCGATCAGGTCGTCGTCATTGAGCGGATCACGGTCGCTCTTGAATTCAACCTCAAGGTTTTCCCCTGGGGGAATCAGGTGTGCATTCATGGCATTGGCACTTTTGCGATCAACCCCATCGAGCACACCACACGCGGTTCGCGCAGGGCGGTGTCGTCTTCGGCATAGCTCAGCCGACCCTCTTCGCGCAGGGATTTGACGGCGTCGGCCAGCTCTTCGTCGTTGACGCCGCTGCGCATCAGGCGATTCAGCATGTCGGCAGAGGTTTCGAGCAAGGGGCGCTGGTACATGTCGTCCAGGGCGCGCTCCAGTTCTTCATCACGAAACAAGGTTTTCATCTGCTCCGTGGCGTAGGGTTTAAGCCGCTCATAGGCGCGGCGGCGCGGGCTGCTGGGGCGGCCCAGGCCACCGCCCACCGCTTTGTCCTGGCTCACCGCCAATTGCAGGCCGTGAGCGACCAGGTCATGGTGGTGTTCGAGCCTTGGCACGGCGGGTGTGTTGGGTAAGCACTCGGCGGCACGCAGCACGGTGAAATGTGATTCGGTCACCGTTTTGCCATTGGCTCCCACCCAGGCCAGGTGGTCATTGCCCTCGGGGGACTTGACATAGACCAGCGCGCCGCCTTGATTGACGGCAGGGTTTCCCGCCGCTTCGACAAGCTCAGCGCGAACGGTGGTCATGGACTTGGCAGAATAGACCACGGGCGGCAAGGACTCCACGGCGCGGGCCAGACCGGGGTCATCTTGCGTGGCCTGCTTCCATATTTGCCAGGCGTAAGAGGCCAAGTCCACCTCGTCATCCGCATCGTCCAGCACGCCTTGTTGCTCGGTGTAGAGGTTGCGGATGGTGTTGGCTTCTTCGTCTTCAAAAAATGCTTCGTCAGTGCCGACGATTTCGGCGTTTTCCAACAAGCGCTGGCGAATGCGCTCACGCAGCTGGATGAGCTGCTCGACACCATCGGCAGGCAAAAAGGAGTAGCAAAAAATTTCTTCCGCCTGCTGGCCAATGCGGTCCACCCGGCCGGCACGCTGAATCAGCCGGATGATGGCCCAGGGCAAATCAAAATTGACCACCACGTTGCTGTCTTGCAGATTTTGGCCTTCAGACAGGACATCGGTGCAAATCAGCACCCGCACCTCGTCGGCTTTGGCCACCGGCTTGTGATTGGACTTTGGGCTAAAACGGCAGGCCAGCGCGTAGGGGTCGGCGCTGGCGCCGGTGGCGACCTCAACGTGCGTGACCCCGGCCGCCCGGGCTTCACGGGCCAGGTAGCGCGCGGTGTCGGCAAATTGGGTAAACAAGAGTACTTTGTCTTTGCCATGGGTTTGCTTGACCAGGCGCAAAAAGGCTTGCAGCTTGTGGTCTTTGGCGGGGTCCCAGGGACCTTGGGCGTTGAGGAGTTCGCGCAATGTCTGCGTGTCTTGTGCCAGATCTTGGGTCAGGCTGGATTTGAACAAGCCGGGGCGCAACCACTTGAACCGTTTTTTGTATTGGGTGGCATATT
>JALNWC010000260.1 GCA_023231075.1 Rhodoferax sp. | reverse complement strand
GGGTGGCATGGCCGCCATGAAAGTTAGGGCGCTGCTTCAGACCCGGGGCAAGATTCAAGCGCGCCCGGCGGCAACACGGCCGTGAGTTCGGGCAAGCGGGCTTGCAGCGCGACAGGCAGCACGGGCAGGCGCAGACGCAAGCCTGGCACAGCCTCAAATACCCAGCTGTCCGCGGGCCAGGAGGACTCCAGGTAGGCGCGCACGAGCGCAGCTTGCGCCTCTTCCAAAGGCCCGGTTTGCAGGCAAAGCGGCTCTTGGGACGGTCCGGCCACGACGTCCAGCCTGGCCTCGGCCTGACTCACGAGGGTGATGGCCTGCGGCTGAATTTGCTGTGCCAGACGTTGCGGCTCGCGCTGCGTCAGCGGACCAAAACCATAGGGCAGCAGCCAACCCTCGGCCCAGGACCAGTACAGGGCGTTGAGCAGCAGCATCAGCCAGAAGAAGGTGCGCGCCATAAGGTCTAGCGCTCACAAGTGGTCATAAGCAGGACCTTGTTGCAGGCGCACGCTGACCTCGGCACTGGTGATGCGTTGCACGCCCTGTGCGCCAAGCACCCGCAGCGCGCCCGTCGCGTCCACGCCCTGCGCCACGCCCTGCACACCGTCGCTGAGTGTGACCGGCAGCTGGGCCAATGCATCACGCGTGTTGAAGGCTTTTTGAAACGGTGCAAAGCCAAGGGCCCCGAAACGCTGCACCGTCAGCACCAGCGGTGCCGCGATGTTGAGCAAGGCCTGTGCCGCGTCCACCTCGGGCAACAACTCGCGCAGGCCGACCGGTGCGGTGGAGAGGCCGGCCGCGTCGGGCGTCTGCAGGTTCAGCCCGACGCCGATCACCACATAACGGCTGGCGCCGGCCTCGCCCCAGTTGGCGGTCTCGATCAGGATGCCGGCCAGCTTGCGGTCATGCCACCACAGGTCGTTGGGCCATTTGAGGCGAATGTCCGGGTGCAGGCTTTGCGCCACGCTCAAACCCACCGCCAGCGACAGGCCCGACCAGTCGGCCGGCGCCAGACTCAGACCCAGTGAAAAAGTCAGGGCGGCAGGCGCACCACCCCGCGGCGCGGCACCACTGTGCCACTGCCGCCCCATGCGGCCACGCCCGGCGCTTTGCTGCTCGGCCACCAGCAGCACCGGGTCCGGGCGACCGGCGCGGGCGCGGCGCATCAGCTCGGAGTTGGTCGAATCAACTTGGGGCAAGATCTCGACGGTAAAACCTGGCAGCCCGGGGGCCACGGCTTGCCGGATGGCCTCGGCAGGCCAGCGCATGGGCTGAGTGGCGGGGACAGCCATGGTTCAGCGCCGCTTGGGGGCCAGCAGGGTGCCCCGGCAGCTTGCCGCGCCGCACCAGCAGGGGTACTCGGCCTTGAGCTTTTTGGTGTAGCGCTCCTCGATGATCAGGCCATAGTCGTAGTTGAGCTCAAGGCCTGCGGCAATGTCGCGCAGCGCCTTGATGAAGATGCGGCCGTTGCGCTCGTCGGCTTCGCAATTGGGGTCACAGGAATGGTTGATCCAGCGCGACGAATTGCCACCGTAAAGCGCGTCGATGACCCGGGTTGCGTCAATGTGAAAATAAAACGTGTGGTTGGGGTTGGCGGGGTCATGCGGGTGCCGGGCCTGGGCTTGTTCCCAGGTGATGATCTCGCCCACGTACTCGATCAGGGTGTCGCCAGCGGCGATGTCTTGCAGCGCAAAAACGCCCTTGCCATGAATGCCGGAGCGACGAACCTGGATGCGGCGGGGAGAGGTGGGCACTTTTTGGGGCTCGTTTGAAAATTTGGTATCGTGGACTCGTATGGGTGCGCGTGTGCGCACCTGCCTGTGTGCGCCCGCCCGTGCGAGCGCGAGAACGTGGATTGTAGTCAGATGAAAACATTGATCATTGCTGAAAAACCTTCGGTCGCCCAAGACATCGTGCGCGCCCTGACGCCGGTGTCGGGCAAGTTCGAAAAGCACGACGAGCATTTCGAGAACGACACCCATGTGGTGACCAGCGCGGTCGGCCACCTGGTGGAAATCCAGGCGCCCGAAGCCTTTGACGTGAAGCGCGGCAAGTGGAGCTTTGCCCACCTGCCGGTGATTCCGCCGCACTTTGACCTCAAACCCGTCGACAAGACCAAAACCCGGCTCAACGCGGTGGTCAAGCAGGCCAGGCGCAAGGACGTGGGCCAGCTCATCAACGCCTGCGACGCCGGGCGCGAGGGCGAGCTGATCTTCCGGCTCATCGAGCAGTACGCCGGTGGCGCCAAACCACTGGGCAAGCCGGTGAGTCGCCTGTGGCTGCAAAGCATGACGCCGCAGGCCATTCGCGATGGCTTTCAACATTTGCGCAGCAACCAGCAGATGCAACCGCTGGCCGACGCCGCGCGCTGCCGCAGCGAGGCCGACTGGCTGGTCGGCATCAACGGCACGCGGGCGCTGACCGCCTTCAACTCGCGTGACGGCGGTTTCTTTTTGACCACCGTGGGCCGGGTGCAAACGCCCACCCTGAGCGTGGTGGTGGAACGCGAGGAAAAAATCCGCAAATTCGTCAGCCGCGACTACTGGGAAATCCACGCCACCTTTGCCGCGCAAGCGGGTGACTACCCGGCCAAATGGTTTGACCCCAACTGGAAGCGCGCGCAAGCCAACGCCGCTGCCGGCAACGCCGAGCCGGACGCCGAACTCAAGGCCGACCGGGTCTGGAGCCAGCGCGAGGCCCAGGCCATTGCTGACGCGGTGCGCGGCCAGCAGGCCACGGTCACCGAGGAAAGCAAGCCGACCACCCAGGTTTCGCCCCTGCTCTTCGATTTGACCAGCCTGCAGCGCGAGGCCAACGGCAAATTTGGCTTTTCTGCCAAGACCACGCTGTCGATTGCGCAAAGCCTGTACGAACGCCACAAGGCCCTGACCTACCCGCGAACCGACTCGCGCGCGCTGCCCGAGGACTATGTGCCGGTGGTCAAGCAGACCTTCGAAATGCTGTCGAGTAGCAGCATGAAACATCTGGCGCCGCACGCCCTGACCGCACTCAACAACCACTACATCCGTCCCTCCAAACGCATTTTCGACAATGCCAAGGTCAGCGACCACTTTGCCATCATCCCGACGCTGCAGGCGCCGCACGGCTTGAGCGAGGCCGAGCAAAAAATTTACGACTTGGTGGTGCGCCGCTTCATGGCAGTGTTTTTCCCGGCTGCCGAATACCAGATCACCACCCGAATTTCGACGGTGGCGAGCGCCGGGGCCAGCCACAACTTCAAGACCGAAGGCAAGGTGCTGGTGAAGCCGGGCTGGCTGGCCATTTACGGCAAGGAAGCCGCTGAAGAAAGCAAAGACGGCGACGACAAGAACCCGGGCAACCTGGTGCCGGTGGCGCCCGGCGAGCGGGTCAAGGCCGAAGCGGTCGACCCCAAGGCCCTCAAGACAAGGCCGCCGGCGCGCTACACCGAGGCCACCCTGCTCGGCGCCATGGAAGGCGCGGGCAAAACCGTGGAAGACGACGAGTTGCGCGAGGCCATGCAGGAAAAAGGCCTGGGCACACCCGCCACCCGCTCCAGCATCATCGAGGGCCTGATCTCCGAGGCCTACATGCTGCGCGAAGGCCGCGAACTCATACCGACGGCCAAGGCCTTCCAGCTGATGACCCTGTTGCGCGGCCTCGACGTGCAGGAGCTCACCAAAGCCGAGCTCACCGGCGAATGGGAATTCAAGCTGGCGCAGATGGAGCACGGCAAACTCAGGCGCGAGACCTTCATGGCCGAGATTGCCGCCATGACCGAGCGCATGGTCCGAAAAGCCAAGGAGTACGACCGCGACACGGTGCCGGGCGACTACGCCACCTTGCGCACGCCCTGCCCCAACTGCGGCGGTGTCGTGAAAGAAAACTACCGCCGCTACGCCTGTACCGGCGCGGACGGCAAGAGCGACGGCTGCGGCTTCTCGTTTGGCAAGACCCCGGCGGGCCGGACCTTCGAGCTGGCCGAGGTCGAGCAGTTTTTGCGCGAGCGCAAGATCGGCCCCTTGAGCGGTTTCCGCTCCAAGGCCGGCTGGCCGTTCACTGCCGAGATGGTCATCAAGTTCGACGAGGAAAGCAAGAACTACAAGCTGGAATTTGACTTTGGCGACGACAAGAAGGGCGAAGAATCGGGCGAGCTGATCGACTTCTCAAAGCAGACTTCCTTGGGCGCCTGCCCGAAATGTGGCGGCGCCGTGTTTGAGCACGGCAAAAACTACGTCTGCGAGAAATCGGTGCCCACCGACGCCCAGGCCACGCCGAGCTGCGACTTCAAGACCGGCCAGATCATCCTGCAGCAGCCGATCGAGCGCGAGCAAATGGTCAAGCTGCTGGCCACCGGCAAGACCGATTTGCTCGACAAGTTTGTCTCCATGCGCACCCGCCGCGCCTTCAAGGCCATGCTGGCCTGGGACCCGGCTGCGGGCAAGGTGAATTTCGAGTTCGCCCCGAGCAAGTTCCCGCCGCGCAAAACCGCAGCCGCCCCCTTGACCCGGGCAGCGGTGACGGCCCAAGCGGGCACGCCGACCAAGGCCGCAGCGACGAAAAAAGCGGTGAAAGCGCCGGCCAAAAAAGTGGCCAAGGCCGCCACCGCCAAAGCGCCGCGCAAAGCACCCAGCGTCGGCAGCGCGGGTTCCACGCCCAGCGCCGCCCTGGCCGCCGTGATTGGCGCCGAGCCCGTGGCGCGCGCCCAGGTCATCAAAAAACTGTGGGACTACATCAAGGCCAACAACCTGCAGGACGC
>JALNWC010000259.1 GCA_023231075.1 Rhodoferax sp. | reverse complement strand
CCAACAGCCATCGGCCCGAGGGCGGGCCTCCCACAAAGGCAAGGCCGTCTACAAAGAGCGCTGGCGCAGCGCCTCGTACAGGCACACGCCGCTGGCCACTGACACATTCAGACTCTCCACGGCACCGCGCATCGGGATGCTGATGAGTTCGTCGCAGGTCTTGGCCGTGAGCTGGCGCATGCCGTCGCCCTCGGCACCCAGCACCAGCGCGACCGGGCCGCGCAGATCGGCTTGGTACAGCGTTTGGGTCGCCGCATCGCTGGTGCCGATGATCCAGATGTTGCGTTCCTTGAGCTCATTCAGGGTGCGCGCCAGGTTGGTGACCATGAAATACGGCACGGTCTCGGCCGCGCCACTGGCCACCTTGGCCACCGTGGCATTGATGCCCGCCGCGTGGTCCTTGGGCGCGATCACGGCGTGCACGCCAGCGCCATCGGCCACACGCAGGCAGGCGCCGAGGTTGTGCGGATCGGTCACGCCGTCCAGCACCAGAATCAGCGGCGCCACGCGCTCGTTGACGGGAAGTTCAAGCTGGGTCGCTTCGAGTTGTTCCAGCAACTCGTCAAGCGATGTCACCTGGGTCAGCTCGTGCACCCGCGCCGCCACGCCCTGGTGACCGTGGCTGCCGCACAGCTTGGCCAGGCGCATGCCGTCGGCCTCCAGCAGGCGCACCCCGGCCTCCTTGACCTTGTCGACAAATTGGCGCATGCGCGCGTCACGGCGCGTCGGGTCGATGTAGATTTCGACGATGGACTGGGGTGCGGTCTTGAGGCGCACACCGACGGCATGAAAGCCGAACAGAACTTTGGGATTGGACATAGGCCGCAATTATCGCGGCTGTGGCGTCAATCGCGGCGAGGCCGCCGCCCATGTAGGAGGCCCGCCCTCGGGCCGATGGCTGTTGGAGTTCAATCGCGGCGAGGGCGCCGCTCCCACAAGGGCGCCGCTCCCACAAGGGCGCCGATGGCTGTTTTTAGCCCTTGAACCGGGCCGCCACCTCGGCCACGCGCTGGCCGAACAGGCGGGCGGTTTCCAGGTCACCCGCGTTCATTTCTGCGCCGCTGGCATCACCCGGGGTTTGCGCCATGGGGCCGGCGCTGGAAGCCAGGTAGTTGACGTCGTCACGCTGCGAGGCCTTGGTGTTGTTGTAGTGCAGGCCGGTGCCGACCCAGATGCCGCCATGCTGCATGGCCAGGGTCATGAAGTAATGGATCGTCGAGTGCTTGTCGCCATTGACGTTGGCGCTGGCGGTAAAACCACCAAAAATCTTGTCTTTCCAGGCCTGGTTGAACCAGGCCTTGCTCGACGCATCGGCAAATTTCTTGAACTGCCAGCTCACGCCGCCCATGTAGGTCGGGCTGCCCATGATGATGGCGTCGGCCTCGTTGAGCGTGGCCCAGCCTTCGTCGGTCAGATTGCCATCGGCGTCGATCGCCACCAGATCGGCGTTGGCGCCGTCAGCCACCGATTGCGCCATGCGCAGGGTGTGACCATAACCCGAATGAAAAACAACTGCTACTTTTGCCATGATGAAAGCTCCTTTTGAAAAAAATCGTAAACACCAAAAATCAGGCTAATCGCCCAAATCAAACACCAGCACTTCAGCCTCCTGCGCCTCGGTCAACGCCACCTGCTGCTCGTCGGCCAGCAGGGCGGCGTCGCCGGTGTGCAAGGCCACGCCGTTCACGGTCAAGGCACCGCGCACCAGGTGCACATAAGCCTTGCGCCCGGTCGCCAGTGCCAGCGCGGCCGTTTGCCCGGCATCGAACAAACCCGCATACAAACGGGCATCGGCGTGGAGGGTGACCGAGCCCTGCGCGCCGTCGGGTGAGGCTACCAGACACAGGCGACCCTGCTTGGCGCTGTCGGCAAAGGTGGTTTGCTCATAGCTGGGTTTGACGCCCTTGACGTTGGGCTCTATCCAGATTTGCAGCAGATGCGTGGTGTCATCGGGCGCGTGGTTGAACTCGCTGTGCTGCACGCCGCTGCCGGCGCTCATGCGCTGCACGTCACCCGGCGGAATCGCCTTGACGTTGCCCAGGCTGTCCTTGTGCGCCAGCGCACCCTGCAGCACATAGGTAAGGATTTCCATGTCGCGGTGGCCGTGGGTGCCAAAACCCTTGCCGGGGGCGATCCAGTCTTCGTTGATGACGCGCAGCTTGCCCCAGCCCATGTGCTTCGGATCGTAATAACCGGCAAACGAAAAACTGTGAAACGACTTGAGCCAGCCATGGTCTGCATGGCCGCGCTCCCGGGAAGGTCGGAGGGTGATCATTGTGCATTTCCTTGAATAGCCTCCACTGTAGAGTCAAAACACGCGGCGGAAGGTCTCGGGATTTGATGGCATCATTCAATCCGTTTGAACTCAACGAAGCACACCATGCAAATCGCCCGCAATGTTTTAACGCCCGAAGCCCTCGCCATGCTGCAAACCATTGCCGGCAGCGGCAGTTTTGCCGCCGCCGCGCGGGCCTTGGGCATGGTGCCCAGCGCCCTCACCTACCGCGTGCGCCAGCTCGAGGACGCGCTGGACGTGCTGCTGTTCGACCGCAGTTCGCGCCGCGCCCTGCCCACGGTGGCGGGTCATGAGCTGCTGCGCGAGAGCGGGCGCCTGCTGGCAGACCTGGAGGCGGTGGCCAACCGCGTCAAACGCGTGGCCACGGGCTGGGAGCCGCAACTCACGCTGGCCGTGGACAGCATCATCGCCAAGGCCACGGTGATGGAACTGGTCGACAGCTTTTTTGCCCAGAATCCACCCACCCGCATCCGGCTGCGCGACGAGACCCTGTCGGGCACGCTCGAAGCCCTGAGCAGCGGCGAGGCCGACCTGGCGCTGGGCGTGGCCGACGTGGTGCAAAACACCGCGATCCACGCCAAGCCGCTGGGCGATGTGCCTTTTGTCTATGCCGTGGCACCGCACCACCCGCTGGCCCAGGCGCCCGAGCCTTTGAGCGACGAAGCCATGCGCGCGCACCGCGCGGTGGCCGTGGCCGACACCATCAGCCGTGGCCGCGGGGTCACCTTGGGTCTGCTGGGCGGACAGGACGTCTTCACCGTGGCCACCATGCAGGACAAACTGGACGCCCAGTTGCGCGGCCTGGGTTGCGGCTCCCTGCCCGAATGCATGGCCGGCCCCTTCATCGACACCGGGCGACTGGTGGTCAAAAAAACCGAGCGCGCCCCCCGGGTGGTGCGCGTCAACTACGCCTGGCGCGCCGCCAGCAGCGCCCCCGGGCGCGCCCTGCAATGGTGGCTGACCCAGCTCGAGAGCCCCACCACCCGCAGCGCTTTGCTGGAGCGCCACCGGGGCTTGTAGGGTGGGACTAGCCGACTGGTAAAGTCGGCCCCATTCACAAAGACAAATGAATTGTTATCAACAGGAGAAAAATATGAGTTCCGCGCTGCGCCCCCCCCAACACTTTGCCGTCATCGGCGCCGGCATGGCAGGCATCAGCTGCGCTCGCACGCTGGTGCAGGCCGGCCACCAGGTCACCATTTTCGAGAAAAGCCGCAGCACCAGCGGCCGCATGGCCACCCGTAGCAGTGCTTTTGGTTCGTTCGACCACGGTGCCCAGTATTTCACCGCGCGCGATCCGCGTTTCCTGAAAGCGCTGGAAAGCACACCGAAGCTGTGCAAGCGCTGGAGCGCCAACAGCGTCCAGGTGCTCGACGAACTCGGCCATGTGGCGGCCCCCGGCCTGTCCAACCACGACGCCCACTGGGTGGCGGTGCCGGGCATGAAGTCACTGGTGAGCGGCTGGGCCGAACCCCTGGCGGCAGGCGGCCACATCGAGCTGGAAACCCGTGTCAACCGCGTCGAGCCCGATGCGGTCAGCCCAAAGAAATGGCAGCTGCGCACCGAGGGCAGCGACGGCGCCCAGCATGTATTTTCCGGTTTCGATGGCGTGTTGATGGCCATACCCAGCGCCCAGGCGCACAGCCTGCTGCAGACGTCGGAGCTGGCAAAGCCCTGGCTCAAACCACTTGAACAAGTCAAGGTAGCACCCTGCTGGACGCTGATGCTGGCCTTTCCGCAAGCCATGCAACCGGGTATGTCCGCGCTGGGGCCGCAGTGGAACGCCGCGCGCAGCACGCACCACCGCATCGCCTGGCTGGCGCGCGAGTCGAGCAAACCCGGGCGTGAACCCATTGAGCGCTGGACCATCCAGGCCAGTCCCGCCTGGTCGCAGGAACACATCCACGACGACGTGCCGCGCGTCGAAGCCAAACTGCTCAAGGCCTTTTCCGAGGTCACCGGCATTCGCGCCGAGCCGGCCCACGTCGACAGCCAGCGCTGGCTCTATGCCAAGACCGTCCAGCCGCTGGGCAAAAGCCACCTCTGGGACGCCAAAAAAGGCCTCGGCGTGTGCGGCGACTGGTGCCTCGGGCACCGCGTGGAAGACGCGTTTGTGTCAGGGCTTGAGCTGGCGTTGGCGGTGGTTTAAAACAGCCATCGGCCCGAGGCGGGCCTCCTACAAAAAACAGCACCGATGTCCTTGATTTGTGGGGACGGCGACCTCGCCGCGATTGAACCCAAAAGCCATCGGCCCGAGGGCGGGCCTCCTACAAATGCAGCCTCTGCGATCGCTCCTTGTGGGAGCGGCGCCCTCGCCGCGATGGCCACGCCCTACCTCGGCCGCTTTGCCCCCTCGCCCACCGGGCCGCTGCACGCGGGCTCGCTGGTGGCGGCGCTGGCCAGCTGGCTCGATGCGCGCGCCCATGGCGGGCAATGGCTGGT
>JALNWC010000258.1 GCA_023231075.1 Rhodoferax sp. | reverse complement strand
GACAGCCCGATCAAAACCCTGGCGGATTTGAAAGGCAAAAAAATCGGCGTGTCAGGTGGTGCCAGCGACAAAATCTGGTTGCTGCTGAACTCCTCACCCAGCATGGAGTAGCGGCCTCGCGTCAACACCAGCAAGGCGCTGTCACCGGGGTCCAGGCGACCTTGCAGGTAGTCCCAGTCTTTGGGGGACAGCAGGTTGCGCCCCACCGAGGGCACCTGCAAATAAGCCACCACCAGCTCTGCAAAATCGGCACTTGGCGTCGCCAGCCCCTCAGCGTCCGTCCCGGCCACGGCGGTGCCGGCAAAAGCGGCTTCAACCTGCTGGTTGCTGAACACTTTTCGGGTCAACAGCCCCTCCTTGAGCAGTGCATCCCAGCCCCTGGCTTCAAACAACTCGGGTTTGATGCGGGCAATCAGGTCGGGGTCACGGCCCTGGGCGTAACCCATTTTGGCGCGCGCCACTTTCAGCGAGGCAGACAGCAGGCTCTGGTTCAAAATGCGCACCGACGCGGTGGCTTTGGCCACCCCGTGGATGTAGACGTTGGCATTGCCGCCCTTGTTTTTTTCAGCCCCAATCTTGATGTTTTGCTTGAGCGACAGGCCTTTGTACTGTTCGACAAAGCTCAGCATCGGCTCGGTACCCAGGCCCTCCAGAAACACCGGTTCGTGTTGCGACAGCACCTGGACATCCATGAACTCGCCCTTGGCATCCAGCGCCACCAACAGGTTGAACGGGGTACCGGAAAAGCCTGGAATGGGGGCCAGGTCAATCGACTCAAACACATATCCCACCAGTGGCGTGGCGGTGGCGTCCTGTTTGAAAATGGGCCACACCGGCAGCTCGGCATCTTTGTCACCCACGATGATGGGCGACGGAAATGCCTGGCGGAGCGTCTCTTGGGTCATGACCCCGGCCTGCACCGGTGCCGACAAGGCCCAGCCAAGCGCCATCAACAACCAGGCCAACCAGAGCCACGGCATGCGGTGCCGACCATTTTCAACGCGTCGCGCCATGGCGATGCCTGCGTCAGATGCCACGGCCATCACAAAGGCATGACAAGGCGCACACCCAGCGTCCAGTTTCTGCCAGGTGCTGGCTCGTAAAACTGCGACCCCGCCTGATTCACGATGACCGAGCCCACATAGCGTTTGTCCGTGAGGTTGTCCATGCGGGCACAGGTGGTCAACTGGCCCGCAGCCAGCACCCAGACATGGCTGGCCTTCAGGTTCAGCGTGGCATAGCCATCGGCCGAGGCGGTGTTGGTGTCATTGGCGTACAGGCGCCCGGCCCGGGTCAGCTCAATGCCCGCCTGGCTGCCTGCCGCCTGCGCTTTGCTGCCAGGCGCGCCGGGCCGCTGCGTCCAGAGCAATTCAGAGAACAAAAAGCTCTGGGGAATGCCGGGCATCTTGTTGCCTGCCGCCACCGCCGTGGCACCGTTGGTGAACGCCTGCGCGTAGCTCGCGTCGATTTGCGACGCCGCCAGACTGGCGCGCCAGTGCGGGCTGAACCAGGTGCTGCCGGACAATTCCCAGCCGGTGCGCCGGGTACCAGGTGCATTCTTGTAGGTGGTACTGCCGCCGCTGCTGCTGGCCACCACAATCTCGTCGCTGGAATCGATCTGGAACGCAGTCACATCCGGCCGCGCCTGTGGGCTGGGCGCCTGGGTGGGGTCGGCCTCCATTTGCGCCTGGGTCAACCCCGCCGGGTCTTGCGCCAGGGGCATGTCAAAGCGGTTGAACACCACGTTGACTCGGGTGGCTTCATTGGCATCAAAACTGAGCTTGCCATTGAACTGCTTGCGCTCGGTCTTGCTGTTGGCGCGGAAACCGTCAATGTCAAAGGTGCTGTAGTCGGCCACCAGACCGTATCGACCCACCCGCCCGGCGTATTGCCAGTCGGTGCGGCGCAGGCCAAACGAGCCGGGGTAGGCTGTCGCCGACAACTCGGGCGTGGCGGGTGCGTCGCGGGTGAAAGCCTGAATCACACCGCCAGATGAATTGCCATACATCTGCGCCAGCGGCCCGCGCAGCACCTCCATGCGCTCGGTCGAGGTCAAACTGATGCTGGAGCCCAGGCCCTGCCCATCCGGCGTGGTGGCGGGAATACCATCCACCAGCAAGCGGATGCCGCGGATGCCAAACGCCGAACGCGCACCAAACCCGCGAATCGACACCTGCAGGTCTTGCGCATAGTTTTGCCGGCTCAATATCGTCAAACCCGGCACGCGGTTGAGCGACTCGGACAAGTTGACCTGGGCGCCTGCGCCTTCGATGGTGGCGCGGTCAACAGACTGAATCGCTGCCGGCGCGTCAAAACTGCGCTGCGACGCACGCGAGGCCGACACCACGACCTCATTCAAGGTCTGGGCCGCCACTGGCGCCTGGAGCACCGATGTCAGCGTCAGCAGCAGGCTTGTTTTCATCATTGCCGGGACACGCGCCTGATGGCGTTTCATGGCTTGCATGGTTTATCTTGTCTACTCGTATGGATAGGGAACAACCGTCTAAATCGACCCGGCTTCGATGGCCAGTCCGCCTTACCCGCAATATCCGTACCATCACCAGGCCCTCATCGGAAACCGGTTTTCCCGCACAGAAAAGGATAGCTTCTGAAACAAACCCGCGCCACTGCGCTTCCAACCGTGCGCCGTATGTGCCGCGCACACTGTTCACATTTGACACACACTGTTCATGGCACTGCAACAGCGACCGCTATTTTCGACGCGCGGTTCAAGCGGCCATCGGCAGTGTGACAATGGATAAATCAGCCCTTGTCAACCCACATTCAGGAGACTTATGAAGACCTACAAGATTGCTTGCATCGCCGGTGACGGCATTGGCAGGGAAGTCATGCCCGAGGGCCTGCGCGCCTTGCAAGCGGCTGACCAGCGCTTCAAGCTGGGGCTGGAATTTACCCATTTCGACTGGGCCCACTGCGACTACTACCTGGCGCACGGCAAGATGATGCCGGATGACTGGAAAGAAATGCTGTCGGGTTTCGACGCGATTTATTTCGGGGCCGTCGGCTGGCCCGCCACGGTGCCCGACCACATCTCGTTGTGGGGTTCCCTGCTGAAATTCCGCCGCGAATTCGACCAGTACATCAACCTGCGCCCGGTGCGTCTGTTCGAAGGTGTGCCCTGCCCGCTGGCCGGACGCAAAGTCGGCGACATCGCGTACTTTGTGGTACGCGAGAACACCGAGGGTGAATACACCTCGCTGGGCGGCATCATGTACGAGGGCACCGAGCGCGAAGTGGTGATCCAGGAGTCGGTCTATTCACGCCACGGCGCGGACCGGCTGCTGAAATATGCCTTTGAGCTGGCCCAAAGCCGCCCGCGCAAGCACCTGACGCTGGCCACCAAGTCCAACGGCATCGCCATCAGCATGCCCTGGTGGAACAGCCGGGCCGACGCGGTCGGCAGCGCCTACCCCGAGGTCACGCTGGACAAGCAGCACATCGACATCCTGAGCGCGCGCTTCGTGCTGCAGCCCGGCCGCTTTGACGTGGTAGCGGCCACCAACCTGTTGGGCGACATTCTGTCGGACCTGGGGCCGGCCACCACCGGCACCATCGGCCTGGCTCCTTCGGCCAACCTGAACCCGAAGCGGGTCTTTCCGTCGCTGTTCGAGCCCGTGCACGGCTCGGCCCCCGACATCTACGGCCAGAACATCGCCAACCCGGTGGCCATGGTCTGGTCGGGGGCGTTGATGCTGGATTTTCTGGGCGACGGGCAAGGCGTGATGCGCCAGGCGCACGATGCCATCGTGAAGGCCATCGAGACCGTGCTCAAACAGGGCCCGCGCACACCTGACCTGGGCGGCGAGGCCTCGACGACGACGATGGGCGAAGCCCTGGCGGCGCAAATTGCCCGTTGACTGCCAACATTGATCAACAAAAAAACCACCCGCGGGTGGTTTTTTTATCGCCTTCGAAAGGCTTCAGGCAAAGTTGGCTTCAGCGAAGCGCCAGTTCACCAGGTTGCTCAGGAAGGTTTCCACGTATTTCGGACGCAGGTTGCGGTAGTCGATGTAATAAGCGTGTTCCCAGACGTCAACCGTCAACAAGGCTTTGTCGGCGGTGGTCAGGGGCGTGCCGGCCGCACCCATGTTGACAATGTCCACCGAACCATCGGCCTTTTTCACCAGCCAGGTCCAGCCCGAGCCGAAGTTGCCGACGGCGCTCTTGACGAAGGCTTCCTTGAACGCGGCGTAGGAACCCCACTTGGCGTTAATGGCTGCCGCCAGCGCGCCGGTAGGCTCGCCGCCGCCGTTGGGGGTCATGCAGTTCCAGAAAAAGCTGTGGTTCCAGATCTGGGCGGCGTTGTTGTAGATGCCACCGCTGGATTTTTTGACGATGGACTCGAGGTCCATGCTTTCGAACTCGGTGCCTTTTTGCAGGTTGTTGAGGTTCACCACATAGGCGTTGTGGTGCTTGCCGTAATGGTATTCCAGGGTTTCCTGTGAGTAGTGGGGTGCCAGGGCATCCATCGCAAAAGGCAGGGCGGGCAGAGTATGTTCCATGAGGTCCTCGGGGTTGGGTTGCAGAAATGAAATTGTAAAAACTTTCAGTGCCTAGCTTACACCACTCTCAAATCAACCGTGCCGTCGACAAGGGTAGCCTTGACGGCCTGGCCCGGCGCCGTCTGCCGGCAACTGGCAAGGGTGTTGCCCTGATCATCGGACAGCATGGCGTAACCCCGCGCCAGCACCAGGTGCGGGTCCAGCAGGTTCAGGCGCAGCGT
>JALNWC010000257.1 GCA_023231075.1 Rhodoferax sp. | reverse complement strand
TGGTGCAAAAAGGGCACCCAACCAGGCTCACCATGACCACCAGCGGGCTGCCTTTTTTGAGCGCAGCAGCCAGCGCCTCGGGCAGCGACTGTGGGGCTGGCAAGCTCGCCGCCCACGCAGGACGTGCCGCCAACAAGCTCGCGGCGGCGCTGGCCAGCACGCATTGACGGCGTGTCAGGGAAAATGAAAAGAGGTTCATCATTTGGCCTCGTGTTCGAGCTGCAAGTAAGTGTTGTAGGCGTTCATGCGGTTGGCCGACCGGAACAGGGGCAGGTGCTCAAAGCGCGACCAGTCTGTTTTGTCGTAGGCCTCGTCGAAAGGCGCCATGGACTCGGCGGCACGGCCCATGACGAGCACCAGGCCCGCAAGTAGTCGGCTTGTTTTTTTCATGGGATGTCCTTGAGTTGCCCAAGCGTGAAAGAACCTGTCCGTCCGCGGGATAAGCAAAGTGGAATTTATTTATCAGTCGCCTCAGATATATAAATATAGCACTGTGTGCAGCGCGAGGCTGTTTACCACATCACCACCGGCCTTGACACCATCGCCGCCGCCATGAGCAACATCCAGAACCACCTCAGTGCCGATCCCACGGTCAAAATTGTGGTGGTGACCAACGGCCCCGGCATCGACTTCCTGATTTCTGACGCCAAGGACAGCAAGGGCCGGGAATTTTCAGGCGCTGTGAGCGCCCTGGCCAGCCAGGGCGTTGAGTTCAGGGTCTGCAACAACACGCCGGTGACACGCAACGGGGACCCGGACAGCCCGCTGATGGAGTCCAAGCGGGTACCCTCGGGCGTGGCCGAAGCCGCCCGGCTGCAGCTCAGGGAAGGTTTTGCCGACATCAAGCCCTGAAACAACAGTGGGCGCGGCCATGAACTGGCTGCGCCCATCTCCGGTTGTCGTCACAAAAATACGCGATGCTTCACTTTGGAGGTGACGGGTGACGGCTCAAAAACGGCTGCCGGGCTTACCAAAAGGCCAGCAAGCGGCCTTTGACCACTTTGGATTCGAGTTGCTTGAGCGGGGTTTTGCCCTTTTTGATGCAGTCGCCGCTTTTGGCGTCGAACTGCCAGTGGTGTTTGGGGCAGGTCAAGGTGGTAGCTTTGAGCGCCAGTTCGGGAATGTCGGTGCCCTGGTGCGGGCAGTGGCTGTCATACACCTGGTAGCTCTTTTTGTCGCGGTAAACGAACAGGCCGCGCCCCTGGCACTCGGTGCGTGTGACCTCGCCGTCGGGAAGGTCCCTGGACGCCATGACGTCGCGCCACTCGCCCGCGGCCGGGGCCGTTGCAGCGGCCACGGGCGTCGGCGCCGCCGTCGCTTGCGTCAGGGCCTCGGGCGCAAAGCCGGGCAGCTTCATGTCCAGAATGATGTCCACCGCCCAAATGATTTTGGTCAGGCCCAGCGCCGGAAACGCCATCAGCAGCGCATCAAGCACCTCCATCGGACTGCAGCCCTCGCGCAGCGCGCGCCCCAGATACTGACGAAAACCGCGGTCGGTCTGGGCGTGCACTTTGGTGATGACCGAGATCAGGTTGCGGGTTTTGGGGTCGAGGTATTTGCCCGTGTCTTTCAAGAAGGCAAAGTAGTGGCCCAGCGTTTCAGGCCGGGCCTTGAGCAGATAGTTCAGTGCGTCACTCATGGTGAAGTTCCTTTAAAAATCAAGCATGCAAAATCAGTACCAGGTGTCCTGAAAGCCCCATGACCTTCTGCGCCACACCGCCGAGCAGGGCGCGGCAGAAAATGGTTTGATAGTACAGATTTTGCGGGGGGTTGGCCTGCGCAAAAAAGAACCAGCGCTCGGCCAGCAAACCCAGGTATTGCAGCACCAAGGCGACCAAGCTGGCCGCTGACAGGAACTGCTGGAGCATCGCGGCGGCATGTCGGTGATGACCACCACCGGCGACCCCAACCAGGTGGTGCCGCTGATCCGCGAGCGCCAGGTGCTCGACCCTGTGGCCAGCGGCCAGAGCAACAAGGTCATTGCCCGGGAGCTCGACATCAGCCACAACACCGTCAAGCTGCATGTGCGCCACATCATGGACAAGCTCCACCTGCGTTCACTGATGCAAGTGCGCCAGGTGGTATGCCACACACCTGCTGTGCTGGCCGGGTTGGCATTGCTGGAAAGCGGCGGAGACTTTGCCGACGCAGTGATTGCCTTTGAGGGTGAACTACTGGGGGGCACTGAATTTGTGTCGTTTGACCAGCAAGCCATCAAACTGCTCAAAGCACAAAAACGCAAGGTGCGGTTGCTGGGACCGTGAGGCAAAAAATGCTGAAATCAATGATCGGCAGGTCTGCCGATGCGGGAGCGGGAACCCGCCCTGCTCTGGTGCATGCGGTGTTTCAACCCCGCCGCGTTGCGCTTGTCGATCAGCCTCCCACACGGCACGCGCATGGCAGGCACCAACGAGCGCGGCCGTATCACCACACGGTCTTTGTTGCCCTTGGCCTCGCGCAACTGATCTGGCAGGCGGCTTGATTGCAAGGGTGGTGTGCCGGGTTTCATGGAAAATTTATACTTGCTTATTTGTCCGGCATATCGGCTTGCAGGCCAGACGGCAAGCTGCTATCAGAAGAATTTCGTGACCAGATTAATGCGCAGCGCCCAGAATATTTTGCAAGTCTTGCCATGTACATTACGTTGGGGCTTTAGGAGATGCTCATGCACACGTCGTGCTTATGCTGCAAAAAGAACCAACGAGTTGAACCACCGCGTATTTGTCCGGAGTGTGGCCATGTGTTTCAGGGCAACGGATGGGACGGCATCGACGCACATTGGCGAGCCAAACATGAACAAGTCATGCCATATCATGAGTTTTGGGCAGGCTTGTGTCCGGCGCACGGAGGGCGAAAATGAATGACGAGATGATCACTGCGGTCGCAAACGTTCTTGCCCAGTGGAACCCACTGGGAGACGACGCAAAGAATGTTGAAAACCTTGACGGTTACCGTGTCGAGGCCACTGACATAATCTTTGGGTTGAAGGTTCGCGGAAATTCGGTTAAGCCTGAGCGGCTCGTGATGGAGGTGCTCAATCAAGCATTTGATCTCCACCTTCCCCCTCAGAGTTGCGTCGCGCCCGCACAGGAAATTGCGGCAATTGTGGGGAAAGGGTAGGCCGTGCCACCCGCCCCCAACGAGCGCTGTTTTTCCTCTGGAAATAGCCTCTCCAACGTCACCTGACGCGGCGGGCATGGGGTCAACCCACGTTCGCCAGTCCCGGTGATTCAAGCCGTCATGGCAACGACCCGGTGCCCAAGAGCACTTTTTCCCCAATGGGGCGACTGATGGACCCAAGCAGGAACAGGCCGTCAGGCCGCCACCGCACTCTTGGTCTGCTCAAACCAGGCCAGCTCTTTGTGCAGCTTGACCACCTCGCCAATGATGGTCAGGCACGGCGATTTGAGGCCGGCTTGGGCCACGCGCCCGGCCATGTTGGCCAGTGTGCCGATGACCACCTTCTGGGTCGGCAGGCTGCCGTCCTGCACCACGGCAATGGGCAGCTCGGGCGAGGCCCCGTGCGCCACCATCTGCCGGCAGATTTCCGGCAGACCGCCCAGGCCCATGTAGATCACCACGGTCTGGTTCAGGCGCACCAGGCTGGGCCAGTCGAGGTCGGCCGTGCCATCCTTGAGGTGGCCGGTGACAAACAGGCAGCATTGCGCGTGGTCGCGGTGCGTGAGCGGAATGCCCGCGTAGCTCGACACGCCAGACGCTGCCGTCACGCCCGGCACCACCTCGAACGCCACGCCGGACGCTGCCAGCGTTTGCAGTTCTTCGCCGCCACGGCCAAAGATGAACGGGTCGCCGCCCTTGAGGCGCACCACCTGCTTGCCCTCGCGGGCCAGCTTGACCAGCAGCGTGTTGATCTGCTCCTGGCGCAGGGTGTGCTCGTTGCGCCGCTTGCCGGCGTATATGCGCTCGGCCGTGGGCGAGACGAACGCCAGCACGCCATCGGACACCAGGTAGTCGTAGACGATCGCATCGGCTTGTTGCAGCAGACGCACGGCGCGCAGCGTCAGCAGCTCGGGGTCACCCGGGCCGGCACCGACCAGGTAAACGCGCCCGCAATCAGGTTTGAAGTTTTTCACATCGGCTTTCAATGGGGGGTCCCCTTGCTGCCGCAGCCGCCGGTAGTCACCAAACCCGAACCGCAGGACGGCTGGCTGGTGGGAACAAAGATGAAGTTGGATTCGCCCGGATTGATCTCAACAAAGTCGAGCACGGTGTCGAACAGCAACTCCTGCGACTCGCCGCCGATGACCACGGCCACCCCTTCCTGGTCGAGCTTCATGTGTTCGTCTTTCGGGTCGTCGAAGCCCATGCCGTACTGCATTTCGCCAGCGGCATCTTTCTTGGCGGCCACGCGCAAGGCCAGCTCGGCAGCGCCACTGGCTTGGGCGGCCTGCCGGATTGGCCGGGCCGCGGCAGGGGTGGGGTTAAACATGGTTTCAGCTCCTGTAAAAATTAATGTTCGCCCTTGGTCTTCAACAAACCGGCCAATCGCTTGCCTTGTTTTTGCGGCCCCCCAATCGGGAAAAGTGCATGCAAATGGTGATTGTTCCCCAACTCCCGGCCCCATACTTTGGCAAAGTGCGGGATCATGGCACGCAGAAAATAAATCAGCGGCCCATGGGCCTTGGTCAGTGCTCGCCGTCAACGCCATGACCGCGCAGCACCTTGTACGCAAATTTCAGGCCAACAGGGACATTTTCATGGCTGGAATAGTGAAGTTCATGCCCAC
>JALNWC010000256.1 GCA_023231075.1 Rhodoferax sp. | reverse complement strand
TTGAGCAGCGCCGCGCTCGAGATGATGGCCGTGCCGTGCTGGTCGTCATGGAACACCGGAATGCCCATGCGTTCGCTGAGTTTTTGCTCGATGTAGAAGCACTCGGGCGCCTTGATGTCTTCCAGGTTGATGCCGCCCAGCGTGGGTTCCAGCGCGGCAATGATCTCGATGAGCTTGTCGGGGTCGCGCTCGGCCAGTTCGATGTCGAACACATCGACACCGGCAAATTTCTTGAACAGGCAGCCCTTGCCTTCCATCACCGGCTTGCCCGCCAGCGGGCCAATGTCGCCCAGGCCCAGCACCGCCGTGCCGTTGGTGATCACGCCCACCAGATTGCCGCGGCTGGTGAAGTCGTAGGCCAGGTCGGGGTTGGCCTGGATGTCGAGGCAGGGGTAGGCCACGCCGGGCGAGTAGGCCAGCGCCAGGTCGCGCTGGTTCACCAGGGGCTTGGTGGCGTTGACCGAAATTTTGCCGCGGGTGGGAAAGCGGTGGTAGTCGCGCGAAGCGTCGCCCAGGGCTTGTTCTGCCTGTGAAAGTTCATGACTCATCTAGGTGTCCTCGTTTAGTGGTGTCACGCACTGTACACCCGCGGATAGGCCATTTTTTGATTGAATGGGCGCCTGTTGATCCAGGTTAAACCCGCAAGTCGCACAGGGTGCGGGCGATGACTTGGGTGGCGCGGCGCAGGTCTTCCAGTCTTTGGTGTGGCGACCCCCGAGCAGCACTACCCCGTGCCGCTGCGGGTGAGCCCGTGGAGCTGTTCAACCTATTGGGGGTCGTGATGGGGTGGAGCCAGCCTCATCAGTTGAGGACAGAGCAAATTTGCTGCGCAAATCCTGGTCTGTCCCGCAAAGTTTCACATTTGCCCTTCTGTCAGCGTATCGAGCTGGAACAAACCGCTTTTGTGCCACAGCCAGGTGTCGGTGTAGGTGACCCGACCCATGCGCACGGGGGCGGGGTAGGGCTCGGCCTGGCGCACCGTGCGCTCGATCTCGGCTATGACCTCGGGGGCGTGATTGGGCGCGCGCATCCAGTGGGTGCTGGTGATATGGCCCCAGCCATCGACCTCGACCTGCAACACGCCCACAGCGTAGAGCAGGGGCGGCATCTTGCCGTGGTAAACCCGCTTCAAATTGCGTTCATACAGGTGGCTGGCCGCATCCTGCCGGTAAGCGCGAGGGGTGACGGCGTACGACACATAAGTGGGCACAGCCACCGGCGGGGCCACCACCACGGGGGCGGGAGGCGGCGCCGGGGGCGGCGGCAAGGGCGCGGGCAAGGGTGTTGAGGTGCACCCAGCCAAAATCATCGCCATGCTGGCCATCAGGCGCAGCGGAATCTGCTTGAAGCGTAATGAGGCAAATAGGTTCATGCTGTGTCCCGGAAAAAAATAGTGTTTTGCGCGATTGGCTTTGGCCCGCTACTGGCAAACCCGTAATATGCCTCAAAAAGCGCTGTTTGTCTCACGGGTTTGACCTAAAAGGTAATCAATTGTAACTGCCGAAGATCCGTTTACAGGGATTTTGGCTCGCAGCCGGCGGTTTGGGTCACGGTGCCGGTGCGCTGTGGCTCGGTGCCACCCATACCGATTGAGGCAGCGTTCAAGCTTCGGCAGGCTGGTACACCCGGATGCGGGGCGCGATTTTGGCCAGGGTTTGCCGCGAAACCGACGTGATTGAGCCGATGCCTAAAGGGCTGACTGATCGACCATATAGGCTGCTGAAGCACCTTTCAAACAGCCTTTTTCTTGATCAACTTTTGGGCGATGAGTGTTACCAATATGCGGGGGCCAAGCAAGAATTTTGGTTACAGCACATACGGGAGGATCGCATAAGACCTGTAGAGGGGAGCAAACATGACGCTGAAACCCTGGCGTGAAATTGCCGATCCGCATGAAGACGTGCTCAAGGGCACCTTCCAGCCTGTTGATTTCATCGCCCCTGACTCGATCAAGCGTTCATATGGCGCGCATAGTTTTCAGGGAAACGCTGGGTGATTTCCTGTTTGCTCTGCCTCAGCAATTCGATCTCGGATGGTGTCAGCCGTCTCGGTGCGGGCGAGGTACCGAGCTTCTGATTCAGTAAGCGCGTCGAAGCCGTGAGCGAAGTGCTCGATCCACCAGTTTTCAAAGTCTGTTCCATGCGGTCACCGCTTCAAATCCCGGTAGAAGTTCTCATGCGGACCCAGGGCTTCCAGGTAGACCAGGCGCACCTCATCCTCGCGGGTGTAGCCCAGCAGGTAGAGCTGGCCCTGGCTGCGGAACTTGTACACCCACAATTGGGCAAGGTCGCCCTTTTTGCGCTCCCCCACATCCGGGTTGTCTGCCACGGTCGCTACGGCAGTGTCAGTGTCGGCAATCAGGGTGGTGTTGGTCAGCTTTTTGTAGACGCGGGCAAAGCGCCGCGTTTGCTGGACTTGCCAACTCATGCCTGCGTGGCGTTGGTGTGGCTGTGCGGCAGGCTACGGGGTACAAAGGGCGCGCTGTCTTCACGCGGCTCGGCCAGGCTCATGAGGCTATCTGCAATGAAGGAGACGGGCAGATCGGGGTTGTCCAGTGCGGCGCGGCCCACCTTGGCCCAGTACTCCACTTGCCCCTGCACGGTACGGAATTCGGCCTTGGCGGCTGCGCGGGCAGCGCTGACCAAGGACTCGTCGATGCGCATGGAAACGGTGGACATGGTCTGCCTTTCAAAAATTACCACAATTGTAGTCGCAGGATGCTATCACACGCACCTCAATTTGATTTGGAGAGAAACCCATGACCCTCAAACCCTGGCGTGAAATCGCCGTTCCGCATGAGGACGTGCTCAAAGGCACCTTCCAGCAAGCCGAGTTCGCTGCCGATTTGTCGCGCGTGCACGATGGCCCCGCCACGCCCGAGTACCAGGACCCGGCGCTGTTTTTCCAGCGCACCTCGCTGTTCATGGCCGCATCACTGTTGTTGATCGAACCTGCCTCTGCTTCTGCTCACCAGCAGGCACTGGACGCGGCACAGCACGCAGCCGTGGCCGTGGCGCAAGCACCGTCTACCGGCGTCATGCCGATCAGTACAGGCACAGGCGCGCTGCCGCTGCACATAAACGACCTCACGCGGGTCACGCAAGCCGCTGTTGGCGCAGCAGCCCCGCAACCGATCAAAAAACAGTTTCATGCTGCTGAAGATCAAGAACGCGGAGTTTGAGGCTCAGTGACCCCAGCCGGGCAAATCAAGTCAGCCAACCGATTCCAGCGTCAATACATCCCCTTCGCCCCCGAAGAACTGCGACAGCGCCGCTTGAAACAGCGGTTCCTGCGGCGCTGCCAGATGGAACTGCGTCATGCAGGATCGAAACTTCAGATCGTCAGGGCTATGAAAAATAGCACGGGTTGACTTGTCCCGCTGCAGCAGCTTGTGTTTACCGCGCCCGCTCGGCCAAAAACATCTCGATGCGGCGGTTTTTGGCGCGACCCGCTTCGGTGTAGTTGTCGGCAATGGGCTCGTAGGAGCCGCGGCCTTCAATCTGGATGCGCTGCGCGCTCACTCCGCGCGACACCAGGTAGTTGCGGGCGCTGGCCGCCCGGTTGACCGACAAGGGGTTGTTGATGGCGTCCGAACCGGAGCTGTCGGTGTGGCCAATGATGCGGATCTCGGTGTTGGGCTGGTTGGCCAGGCCTTGCGCAAACTGGTCCAGGATGGGACGCAGGTTGGGCTTGATGACCGCGCTGTTGACGTCAAAGGAAATGTCGCTCGGGATGTTGAGCTTGAGCTGGTTGTCGGCGGTCTGCGTCACGTCGACGCCGGTGCCGGCGGTGGCCTGCTCCATGGCGGCTTTTTTCTGTGCCATCTGGTTGGACCAGATATAGCCGCCCAGCGCGCCCACACCGGCGCCGATGGCCGCCGACTTGGTGCTGTCGCCAAGGGCGGCACCCGTCAGTGCGCCCACACCAGCGCCAATGGCCGAGCTGCGCTGGGCGTCTGTCATGTTGGCGCAGCCGGTCAGTAGAACCAGGGTGGCGCTCAGGGCGGCAAGCGCCGGGCGGGCGCGGAATTTCAGGTGGGTCATGGTGGCTCCTTCAGGGGTTGTTGGTAAACGCAATTTATACCAGCCAGGGCCCGGTGTGTTGTATGCGTCAGCACACATATGCATCAAAATGTAACGATGCATTGAGAATCCGCATGGAATCCAGGGGTGGTGCCTGGGGCCTTCAGGCCTTTGCGGTGGTTGCTGGGTCCACCTTGTCTGCCTCCGAGGTAAACGCGTCGGCATAAAACTCGTCTTCGGGCAAGCCGGCGGCCAGGTAGGCGGCACGCGCCGAGTCCACCACCATGGGCGCGCCACAGGCATACACCTGGTAGCCGCTCAGGTCGGGCAGGTCCTGCAATACCGCGCGGTGGACAAAGCCGGTGCGCCCCTGCCAATTGTCTTCCGGCAGGGCATTCGACACCACCGGCACGTAGCGCAGGTTCGGCATCTCAGCCGATTTGGCTTTCACCCAGTCATCCATGTAGAGGTCAAAAGGACGACGGCCGCCCCAGTACAGCGTGACCGCTCGTGTGATGCCCTTGAACTGCATGTGCTCGATGATGGCCTTGACCGGGGCAAAACCGGTGCCCGAGGCCAGCAGCACGATGGGCTTGTCGCTGTCTTCGCGCAGGTAAAAGCTGCCAAAAGGGCCTTCCATGCGCAAGATGTCACGTTCTTTCAGGGTGGTAAAGACCTGGTCGGTGAATGTGCCGCCCGGCATGTGGCGTAGGTGCAGCTCCAGCCCCTGG
>JALNWC010000255.1 GCA_023231075.1 Rhodoferax sp. | reverse complement strand
TTCGTTGGCAATTTCGGTCAGCACCTTGATGGCCAGCGGGTGGTCGGTGGATTCGGCCAGCTGCATGTAGAGCTGGGTGGCCTCATACTCCGAGGCCACCATGAAACGAATGGCTCTGACCAGCTCCTGGGGAGTGAGTTTTCTGTCGTTGGCGAGCCCTGAAAAGGGGGATCCGAAACTTGGCATGGGTGTTCTCCTGGTTTGGGCGCAAATGCGTGTTGCGTTGCGACTCCGTGACCATGTTAGGAAATCTGGCGTGATGTTTCGGTGCGCTGGCACACCGTCAACGGGTCAAACCGCCTTGGCAAACTGCCTGGCCGCAAAGGCCCAGATCATGCGGGACGCGTCCGGGCCCTTGGGGTCGCTGTAAGCCTGGCTGGCAGCGCCACCGCTCCAGGCGTGGCCCAGTCCCTGGATGACACACAGGGTGGCCACCAGTCGGCCTTTGGTTTTGTAGTCGGTCAGGGTGCTCGGGTGGCGCGCGCCCCGTTGCACGGTGCGCTGGCGCGTAGGCTTGGCCCCTTCGCGGGTCGCCCAAAGTTGCGCCACAGTCAGACCGTTGGCGGGTGCCACCAGGGGGTCGGCGCTGCCCTGAATGACCAGCAGGGCCGGCAGGTGCGTGCCCGTGGCCAGGGCTGACAGCGGCGCTGCCACGCCATGGCCGCGCATGGCTTTGAGCGCACCCGTCAAAGAATGGGCCATGCCCGGTGCAATGCCTGAATGCATCGCCAGGGCACAAAAACGCGCCGGATGGCGAACGGCCAGCAAGGCTGCCATGCTGGCCCCCGCCGACAAACCAGCCAGCGCGATGCGACCGGGGTCGATCGACTGGCGCTGGCACACCTGAAGGATCGTGGCAAGAATGGCATCGGCCTCCGTCTGGGCCTTGCCCGAGCGCGTCTGGTGCCAGTTCCAGCAACTTTGCAGGTTGGCAAACTGATTTTGTTCGGGGTAAAGCACCGCAAAACCTTCTGTTGCGGCGAGCTGGTTCATGCGCGTGCTGGTGGCAAAGGCTTCGCTGGTTTGGGTGCAGCCATGCAGCATGACCAGCAAGGGCAGGCGCTCGGCTTTGCGCACACCCGGGGGTAAAAAAAGCCGGTAACGCTGGGCCCCGGCCAACCCAGCCGTGAAGTTGGTTGACAACTTGACCGCTGTGATGACCTTGGGTCGGGCCAGCGTGCTTTTGGCCGGCGTGCGCTGACGGGCGGCAGGTTTGCCGGGCTGCAAGGCCTGCTTCACCGCTTTGGCGCCGGCGCGAACGGCGCTGCGCGTCAGCGCCTTGATCGTGCGCTGGATCGATCGACTGAAAATGGTACTTCGGGCTCGTCGGGCCATGACCGTCAGATTCGACCCATCAGCAACAAGATGACGATGATGATCACCACCAGACCCAGGCCTCCGGTCGGTCCGTAGCCCCAGCTTTTGCTGTGTGGCCAGGCTGGCACAGCCCCGATCAGCATCAGGATCAGGAGGATCAACAGAATGGTGCCTAAGCTCATGATTTTCTCCTTGAAGTGGTACTTGTTTGGGTTTACTTGGCGGGTGCGGACTCTGGCGGCAACACGATGACGGTGGTGCCATCGCCAGTCTTGCCGGTGGCTCCGGTATCACCCGTGGCACCGGTTCCGCCGGAGCTGCCGGTATTGCCCGTGCTGCCGGTATCACCGGTGGCACCCGTGGCGCCAGCCGGACCCGCAGGGCCGGGCACAGCCACGGGCACAGGAACATTGACCACGGTGGCGGGTCGGTCACAGGCCGCCAGGCTCAGGGCGGCGACAACGGCGAAGAGGGGCAGGGTGTATTTCATTTGGAATCCTTGAAGTGTTGAAAAAATGTGGCGCAACAGATACGAAAAAATTCTTTGCCGTTGAATCAATGCCACGTGGCGATCAGCACGTGGCGATCAGAAGTTGCCACCGCTGCATCTTCGTGGTGTTGACAAAAAAGTTCTGTGCGCCAGCGGACAGATCGCTGCCGTCAGCAGGGCAACAATCTTGAACATGAAACCTGTTCAAACTCACAGGGCAAAAGCGCCCGACAAAGCCCCCACGGGCATCGCTGGGTTCGATGACATCACGGGCGGCGGTTTGCCGCGCGGGCGCACCACGCTGCTGGTGGGCGGTGCTGGCGCTGGCAAGACGGTGCTGGCGCTGCAATTTCTGATGCAGGGTGCGCGGCATGGCAAAGAGCCGGGCATTTTTGTCGCTTTCGAAGAGCGCGCGGAGCGCATTCTGGCCAATGCGAGCAGCTTCGGCTGGGAGCTTGAAGCCTTGATGCCCAAAAAGTTGTTCATCATGAATGCCCAGCCGCTGCCCGGCCTGGTCCAGTCGGGGGACTTCGATCTGGGCGGCATGCTGGCAGCCCTGAAACTCCAGACCCGGGCCATGCGGGCACAGCGCATTGTGCTGGATGCCCTGGACGTGATCATGGCCTTGCTGCCAGACCTGGAGGCGAGAAGGCGGGAGATCTACCGCCTGCATGAGTGGTTGCTGGCGCATCAATTGACCGGGCTGATCACCTTGAAGGCGGATGCGCAAGAGGCCCGCGACATCAGCCCGCAAGCACTCGGCTTCATGCAGTTCATGGTGGATTGCAACGTGATCCTCAACCATGAGGTGGTCCATGGCATATCGCAACGGACGCTGCGCGTACAGAAGTACCGCGGCTCCAGCTTTGATGAGAATGAGTCGCCGTTTGTGATCGGCAAACGCGGACTGGAAGTCCGTACCCGGCTGCGGGAAGCGAGCCCGCCATGAGCCGGCACGCCCAATTCAAATTCCGCCTTTATGTGGCCGGCGACGCGCTCAACTCGGCGCAGGCGCGTGCCAATCTGGCTGCGCTGTGCCGGGCGCATCTGGCGGGGCGGTATCAGATCGACATTGTTGACGTGTTCAAGGAGCCCAAACGCGCACTCGCAGACGCCATCTTCATCACCCCCACGCTGGTCAAGCTGGCGCCGCTGCCAGAACGGACCATTGTGGGCACCTTGAGCCAGACGCAGACGGTGTTGCAGGCCCTGGGGCTCTTCGGGGTGTCCGCATGAACCCGGTCAATTCCCCCGCCGAATCAGACCGACAAGAAGAAGTTTCTGCCTTGATCGAAACCCTGCACGTCACCGGACAACGCTTGGAGGACCTGACGGCCGGCGAGGTGGACACGGTGACCGACCGGCGTGGTCGAACGGTCATGTTGCGGCGCGCCCAGGACCACATGCGCCATCACGAGGCGGCCAAGCAGGCGGCGATTCTTAACGCACTGCCTGCGCATATCGCCCTGCTCGATGCCCAGGGGCGCATCATTTCGGTCAACCAGGCGTGGCGGCAATTTGCCGATGCGAATTTGCTGCAAGCGCCGGCTCATGGCGTGGGCCTCAGCTACCTCGACATTTGCGACAACGCACGGGGCGACGCCGCCGCCGAAGCGCAGCAGGTGGCCGCCGGTATTCGTTCCGTGCTGGCCGGTGCGGTCAAGAGCGTGTCGCTCGAATACCCCTGCCATTCGCCCACCGGACAAGGCTGGTTTCTGATGACGGTGACGCCGCTGGCTGATCAATCTCCGCACGGGGTGGTCGTCATGCACCTGAACATCACCGAACGCAAAAAGACCGAACAGAAGTTCAGGGACCTGCTGGAGTCCGCGCCCGACGCGATGGTGATCGTCAGCCGCGACGCTGAAATGGTGCTGGTCAACGCCCAGGCGGTCAAATTGTTCGGATGGGGTCGAGAGGAACTGCTGGGTCAGACGATCGACATGCTCGTGCCGGAACGCTTTCGCAGCCAGCATCCGGCAAACCGCGACCGCTTTTTCGCGCAGCCCCATGCCCGGCCCATGGGCGCCGGCATGGAGCTGTTCGGGTTGCGCAAGGACGGCAGCGAATTCCCGGTGGAAATCAGCCTGAGTCCGCTGGAGACCAACGAAGGCACGCTGGCGATCACCGCCATTCGCGACATCACGGAACGCAAGGCGGCACAACGCACGATCATCCGCCTGAACCGGGTTTATGCCGTGCTCGGCGGCATCAACACGCTGATTGTTCGCGTCAGGGACCGCGACGAGTTGTTCAGGGACGCGTGCCGGGTTGCGGTCGATGCCGGTGGTTTTCGCATGGCCATGATCGCCATCGTCGACCGGGGCACGCTGATGTTGGCCCCGAGCGCCTCGGCGGGCAAGGACGAGACGCTCCTGAACGCCATCAAAAGCATCCTGTCGTCGGCTGCAGACGCCCCTAAAACCATGGGTGTGCGGGCCATCCGGGAGAAAAGAGCCGTAGTTTCCAATGATTCGCAAAACGACCCCCAGGTGATATTCAACACCAAATACGCAGATTCCGGTGTTTTCTCGATGGCTGTGTTGCCGCTGATGGTTGCCAATGAAGCCGTTGGCGTGCTCGCACTGTATGCCAGTGAAATCGATTTTTTCCAGGAAGAAGAGTTGAAGCTGCTGACCGAGCTGGCCGGCGACATCGCGTTTGCCATGGATCACCTCGACAAGCAGGAGCGGCTCAACTACCTCGCCTACTACGATGTGCTGACCGGTCTGGCCAACCGCAGCCTGTTTATGGAACGGGTGGCGCAGTACATGCGCAGCGCGGCTCTTGGCGGGCACCAGCTGGCCTTGTTTCTGGTCGATCTGGAGCGTTTCAAGAACATCAACGACAACCTCGGCACGCATGTCGGCGACGAGCTGCTGCGGCAGGTGGCGCAGTGGCTGACGCATCACGCGGCGGGCGACGTGAATCTGTTGGCCCGCGTCGGGGCTGA
>JALNWC010000254.1 GCA_023231075.1 Rhodoferax sp. | reverse complement strand
TTTGCCGCCCACCGACGAGTCCACCTGCGCCAGCAAGGTGGTGGGCACCTGCACAAACGGCACACCGCGCATGAAACTGGCGGCGGCAAAGCCGGTCATGTCGCCCACCACGCCACCGCCCAGTGCGAACAAGATGGTTTTACGGTCACAGCCGTGGCTCAGCAGCGCATCAAAAATCAGATTCAGGCTCTCCCAGGTTTTGAAAACCTCGCCGTCTGGCAGCACCACGGTATGAACCTGCGGGTATTTGCCTGCCAGCGCCTTTTGCAAGCGCGCGGCATACAGCGGCCCCACGGTGGTGTTGGTGACGATCAGCGCGCTGTGCGCGTCGGGCAACTCGACGTAGCTCAAGGGGTTGTCGAACAAGGAGCCACGGATGGCAATGTGGTAGCTGCGCTCGGCCAGGTCAATGGTGACGATTTGGAGGTCGGAGGAGTTCATGGCGTATAGAAATGGCGCTAAATGATGTAGGGCACGCGAACGCCCGGAAGCGAAGCGGAAAAATCTTTGGTGTTGCGGGTCACCAGCAGTCTGCTGCTGACATTGGCAGTCGCCCAGATGATGGCATCGGGTATCTTGACCCGGGTGGTTCTTCGCAAGGCAACCGCTTCCACCGAGATCGGCGCATCCAGCGGCACAACGGTGAAGCGGCGCAAGAACTGATCCACCGCACCTTGGTCTTCTGCCGTGGTTCCTACCTGTATTTCCATCCACGACACAATAGAAATTGCCTTGTCCTGATACAGGGCCAACTCCGACCTGGCCTCTGGAATCCCGTTGAGGTAATCAATCAGGATGTTGGTATCAAAAAGCACCTTCACCATTCTCGCCTCAAGCGCTGCTGATAGGCCAGGCCATCCTCTTTTTTATCAGCCCACAAACCAAATGCCTCATCGGCCACCTCTATCGGCTTGAACTTATCGAGATACAGGGACACGGCTTGTCGGATGAGTTCCGCGCGCGAAGTACGCTTGATGCTCGACAACGCATCCAACTCCTGAATATCGTGATCAGAAAAGCCAACCAGCATCCGTTTCATTTAGTGCCCCACTTGATATCATTGATCGATATCATAGCAGCACCTTGATCCATCCGCGCTATGGGTCTATCGTACCCGCCAGCTCCAACTGCCTCACGATCATGTTGACCAGGCTTGACACCGAAGGGCGCCCGGTATCGACCTGAAAGTGCGCTGTTTCACGGTACAGCGGGTCGCGCTGGGCGTAGAGGTCGCGCAGGCGTTGCAGCGGGTCGGCCACCTGCAGCAAGGGGCGGCTCTTGTCGTGGCGCAGGCGCCGAAACAACTCATCGGGGGATGAATTCAGATAGACCACCTGGGTCCGCGCATGCAAGTTCTGCCGATTTTCCGGCCGCAACACGGCGCCCCCGCCCGTGGACAGCACGGCGGCCGGGCCCTGCGTGAGTTCGTCGATGACCGAGGCTTCCAGATCGCGAAAGCGGTCCTCCCCCTCGCGCTCGAAATACTCACGGATGGAACAGCCCAGACGCTGCTCGATGACGTGGTCGGAGTCAAAAAAGGGAAGCTGCAGCCGCCGGGCGAGTTGCCGCCCGACGGTGGATTTGCCTGAGCCTGGGAGGCCGATGAGGGAGATCAAGTGAGACTGAGCCAATTCCACACAAGTACATTACGGTGTAGGCACCGGTGTCGGCACGGTAAAGAAAACTGACTTGGTTACACCTGGTGTAGTGACCGTCACCTTAATCTGATCTCCTGCAATGCAATCCTTAAGATAGATGTCCAAAGCCAATGGTGTGATCAGATTTGGTACAGCATCGTTCGACTGACCAGTCACACTGCAAGTGCCAACCACTGTGCTCGTCCCACTAGGCTTTGATGGCGTAGTCGTTGTTGTATCTAACGCCACGACGGAGATCGTGCTCCCTGTCGGAATACTGTTTTCATTTTTGTCTGCAATCGTAAGCTTCAAGTTGCTTGCAACCTCAACCGAAACCGGCGCAGTCCAATTGGCATCCACTGCCTTCGTCCAGGCAGAACCAACAACATCAAAATCATCCGTAGAAAAAACAACGAGCAGTTGACCGCGAACGTCTGCCCCGCCCCACACGCCATCACCACTTGTCGGGCTTGGCGCTGTTCCCGTTGCACATGCTGATGGCGATGCACTTCGCGGGACAGAGAACTCGCCTGTTATAAATGTGTTGAATACGCCTGAAGAGGTTGCGGTGTCGTCTCGATAAGCCGTCACCAAATCTGTAAACGACTCACCACAATCAAACACATTGTTGAAATTGGCATCAACAAAATTCTCCTCACCCGCAGCGTACGCCAAGATGGACACGAGTCCGTCACCTGGCCGCGGATTTTGCGAACGAATATTGACAGTGCACTGGGAATCCCCAGGCACGCCACCCGTGACGCAGGTGGGTGGAATCATTACGCCACCCTCCGTCACAAAATTGACCGCAGTCCCATCTGGCACCGGGTTGCCTTGCCGATCCGCCAGAGACATGGTGATGGTCGTCGTTTCTCCGTCGTAATTAAAACCACGGATAGCAGTTTTCCCTTGTGACAAACTTACCCGAGCCTGGGCTGGACGTCCCGAAGCTATCACCACCACAGACGAATCCGTCTGAATCAACGGATTGGATACCAAGGCTGCGTTAACAAGCACGTTGGTAGGAATGGTGCCGGAGAACACAGGAACCGACACCTTGCCGAAAAAATCTGTCTGCAGAGTGATGGGCTCGACGTTCTCGACTGTGCCAAAAGTGGCCTTGGGGATACCTCCGTTCAGTGTTTTCAACGAAAGCTTGACAGCCTGTCCCGGCAGGGCTTCCCCGCGCGCATTGATCAAAAGAAACTCGACAGTCGTTTGTATGGGACCACCAGAATTTGCGAGGTAAATCCGCGACTTTGTTGCATCAACTGGAACAACATAACTGAGGTTGGTAGCCGGTGCGGCCAAGACGCTGATAGATTTGCTTACCGCAGTTGCGCCAACCGCACTGGCAGAAATGTCAACAATTTTGTCGCCGCAACCCAATGTACTGGGCGCTGTACCGGCAACATCTGTCGCTGTAAAGCTTGCCGTTGCGATCCCATTGGCATTGGTCGAAGCAGTCGCTGGCGTAATCTGACCACAGTTGGATGAGAAACTGACTTGCACAGACGGCGCGACGCTGGTACCCAGCATGGCACGCACAGAAATTTGACGTGTGCCATAGGCGGGTAAGGTTGCGCCACCCACATCCAGCGTATCCAGCGTTAACGTGGCGGCACCAGACACAGCTCCAACCGAGTAATCGACGACGCCAGTCACAACCGTCGAAACCAAATTACCCGAAGTACTTGCACCTGAAATTGTTGCCGCACCCGTCAATGTGCCAGCGCCCCCCACTGTTGCCGACGCTCTGGTAACTTTGATTGATGCAACACCCGATGAATCCGTTATTTGCGAACTTCCCTCCGGGAAAGACACTTTTGTCAGGTCGCCTGTGATATCTATTCGTTTTTGTGCCACTGGCGTTCCATCAGGAAACTTGAGCGTCGCCTTCAAAGAAGTGAACCCGGCTGAGGCGATGGTTGTGGTTAGTGCGTTTGATGCATCGCGCAGTTCCAGTTGCAATGGCGGAGGATCGACACGATATTGAATGATCTCTGATAACGAAAATGCGTACTGATCTGTCGACTCGAATTGCAGAAAAAATGTAGCTGTTCCGTACTCATACAAATTCGCGCGATTGACTTTGATCCTGGCAACACCATTTGCATCCGTCTTAGCGCCAATTCCATTCGGAAAGAAGAGTAAATTTACAAAACTAGTAGAGCCCAGAGACACAATCTGATTCGGGACACCCTTACCATCTTTGGTGGCGAGCGTCGCGACAATTTCAGTGCCCCCACTAGCGGCAATGGACTGCACAGTTAAACCGGTAGCAGAATCTTTCAGCTGCGCAGTAAGCAGTGTTTCTGCGGTTCCCACAATCGAGGTGCCCCCCGTTTCGCTCGTACCCTCACCCGACCCCGTCACCGGCGTCCCCGCACTCCCCCCGCCCCCGCCGCAGGCAGCCAAAGCCAATGACAAACCCAACGCTGCAACACATTTGATGAAATTCATACGAATGATCCCTTGACGAAAACTTGATTTTGTAAAGATTAACGGACAGCTTTTTCAGACACCATCTTGGGTGTGATGAAAACCAGCATTTCCTGCTTTTCTGTGGAGCGAGTGCGGCTTTTGAACAAGTTCCCAAAGCCGGGCAAATCACCGAGCAATGGAACTTTTGTAACCTCATCACTTTCGTCCATCGTAAAGATTCCACCAATCACGACTGTGCCGCCATTTTCCACAAGGATCTGGGTCTTGATGTGCTTGGTGTTGATGGCATATCCGGCTTCCGTCAGCACACCGGGGGTGTCTTTGGTGATATCCACGTCAAGAAGGATGCCGCCATCAGGCGTGATTTGTGGTGTGACTTCCAATTTCAAATTGGCATCCGCAAATTCGGTCGTTGGTTCCGCACCGTTTACGCCCGCCTTCGTATAAGGAAGCTGGACACCTTGAGAGATCAAGGCCGGAATCTGATCTGCCGTGACAATGCGAGGATTTGAAACCACCTTGCCCTTGCCGTCCGATTCAAGTGCCGACAGCTCCAGGTTAAGAAACCGGTTGGCCGTCGAACTGAAAATCGAGAACGCAAAAGTGGCGGGGCTGTAAATGCCTGCCCCGATAGCTGGCAGGTTGACAAAACCGCTGCTCAGATCCACGGTGCCACCGG
>JALNWC010000253.1 GCA_023231075.1 Rhodoferax sp. | reverse complement strand
TTCAAGGCGCTGCGGGCGGCCTGGAGCTCGTCGGTGTTGGCGACAAAGTGGATCAAACGCGGTTCCAGCGCCACGGCGGCCTGCAGGGCGGCATCGTCCAGGTCAAACCAGCGCTTCGCCTCTGCATGGGTCGGCTTTTTGGCCGCCGGATTGATCGCGATGATTTCAAGATAGGCCAGCGGGTGGGCGGGCGTGGCAATTTTGAACAGGCGGTTGTGGGTGCCATACTGTGCGTGCTCGCCGCCGGGTGCGGGGGTGATGCCCAGCGTGGCTTCGCACCACTGCACGCCTTGTGCCAGGGTGTGGGCCATGACGACCAGATGATCAATGTGTGTTTTCATGGGCCAACCATACCATCGACGGGCAGGGCTGCCAGCGTGTTAAAACCCAAGACTTTGGTATAAGTTGCGCTGCGTCGGCAGGCACGCCGTACCGCTTTCCCTTAACCTGAGGCTTTGTCTCACCATGAACGAAAAATCGCACACGCTCAAAGACACCGGCCTCAAAGTCACCGGCCCGCGCCAGACCATCCTGGAATTGTTTCAAACGGCGTCGCAACGCCACATGAGCGCGGAAGACATCTACAAAATCCTGCTGGCCGACAAGGTCAACATCGGCCTGGCCACGGTCTACCGCGTGCTGACGCAGTTTGAGCAGGCGGGCATCCTGAGCCGCAGCAATTTCGAGAACGGCAAGGCCGTGTTCGAGCTCAATGAAGGCCAGCACCACGACCATATCGTTTGCATGGACTGCGGCCGGGTCGAGGAGTTTTTTGACGCCGAGATCGAAGCGCGCCAGAAGAAAATTGCCAAGACGCAGGGCTATGAAATTGAAGACCATTCGCTGAGCCTGTATGCGCGCTGCATCAAACCCGAGTGCCCCTATAAAAAATAAAAATGCCCAGGTTAATAGTAATGAGAATGATTCGCATTTGAGGTACACTCAAGCCCTTCATTCACTTGCGGAGTTTTTCATGGTTCGCTCTTTCGGTAAATTTTCCCTGGCAATTTTGGGTTTGAGCATGGGCCTGGCCCAGGCGGCGGACCCTGTATTGAATTTGTATTCAGCACGCCATTACCCCACCGACGAAGCGCTGTACAGCGGCTTCACCCAGGCCACGGGCATCAAGATCAACCGCGTCGATGCCGATGACGCGGGCATCCTGGCGCGCCTCAAGGCCGAGGGCAGTGCCTCCCCGGCGGATGTGATCCTGCTGGTGGACGCGGCGCGTTTGTGGCGCGCCGAGGTCGATGGCCTGTTTCAGCCCGTCAAGTCCAAAGTGCTCGAAAACGCCATTCCCGCCCATTTGCGCGCCAAGCCGGCCGACAACGGCGGCACGCCCTGGTTCGGCCTGTCGACCCGCGCGCGTGTGGTGGTCTATGACGCCAGCAAGGTCAACGCCGCTGACGTCGACAGCTACGAGAAACTGGCCGATCCCAAGCTCAAGGGCAAGCTCTGCATCCGCTCGGGTTCACACCCCTACAACCTGAGCCTGTTTGGCGCCATGACCGAGCACCTGGGCCCGGCCAAGACCGAAGTCTGGCTCAAGGGCCTGGTCGACAACATGGCGCGTTCGCCCAAGGGCGGCGACACCGACCAGATCAAGGGCGTCGCCTCGGGCGAATGCGCCGTGGCGGTCACCAACTCGTATTACCTGGCGCGTCTGATGCGATCCGCCAAGCCCGAGGACCAGGCGGTGATCAGCAAAGTCAAGGTGATGTTCCCGAACCAGGCCAGCTGGGGCACCCACGTCAACATCGCCGGGGGTGCGGTGGCGCGCCATGCCAAAAACACGGACAACGCGGTCAGGTTTCTGGAATACCTGGTGAGCCCGTCAGCGCAAAAGCATTTTGCCGACGGCAACAACGAATGGCCGGCAGCCAAGGGCGTGCAGTTTGACAACCCGGCCCTGCAAGCCATGTCGGGTGGCAGTTTCAAACGTGAACTGGTGCCGATCAGCGCGGTCGGCATGAACCAGATCAAGGTGCAGCAGATGCTGGACCGGGTCGGGTTCAGGTAATGACTACAGACTTCGCCGATGTATTCATGTCATGGCGGACCCTGCAGTTGTCATCCCGGACTTGATCCGGGATCCAGGACTTCCGGGGTTCATGGATTGCGGGTCAAGCCCGCAATGACAACTAAGGGTGCTGTTGTCATGAGGGCTTGCAAGCTGCCAGGAGGTCAGCCCGGGTCGGCCAGGCTGACGTAGACGTTTTGCACGTCGTCGTTGTCGTCAATGGCGGCCAGGAAGGTTTCCACCTCTTCAAGTTGCGCCGCGCTCAGGGTGGCCGGGTCCACCGGGTTTTTGGGCTTGTAGCCCAGTTTGGCCGACAGCACGTTGAAGCCCTGCGCGTGCAAGGCCCGGCTCACCAGGTCGAGGTCGGTCGGGTCGGTCAGGAACAGCGTGTTGCCGTCTTCCTCGCCGGCTTCGAAGTCCTGGGCACCGGCCTCGATGGCGGCCAGTTCGGCATCGGCGTCCTGGTTGATGGGTTCGGCCTCGATCATGCCGACATGGTCAAAGTCCCAGGCGACCGAGCCCGAGGTGCCCAACTGTCCCTTGCGAAACAGCACGCGCATCTCGGGCGCCGTGCGGTTCAGGTTGTCGGTCAGGCATTCGACCATGACGGCGACCTGGTGCGGCGCGAAGCCTTCGTAAATCACACGCTCAAAATTGACCACTTCGCCCGTGAGTCCGGCGCCTTTTTTGATGGCGCGGTCCAGCGTGTCTTTGGGCATGGAGGCCTTGCGCGCCTGCTCGATCAGCAGCCGCAGGCGCGAGTTGGCGGCGGGGTCGGCGCCGCTGCGGGCGGCCAGCATGATGTCCTTGGCCAATTTTCCGAAAATACGGCCCTTGGCGTTTGCCGCCAATTCCTTGCCTTTTGCTTTCCACTGCGCGCCCATGTCTGAGATTCCTAGTTGTGATTACCGTGAAGGGGCCTAGGTTATACACCCGGACGCAGCCTGCGTTCAGCACCCGTTGACCCGGCTTTGCGGTGCGGGTGTGGTGCAGGGGGCGTGACACAATTCAGCCGTGAGCGTGTGGCCGTGCAAGCTGGCCATTGACGCTCACTTTCACCGCAACTACCAAGGAACCCCATGCGCTTATTTGACTGGACCGAAAAGAGCCCTGACATCCTGCGCCAAGGCGGCGTGATTGCCCCGGATGAGCGCCTGCCCTGGCCGCAAACCGCGGTGATGGGCATGCAGCACGTGATTGCCATGTTTGGCGCCACCGTGCTGGCGCCCATTTTGATGGGTTTCGACCCCAATCTGGCGATTTTGATGAGCGGCATCGGCACGCTGATTTTCTTTGTCATCACCGGCGGCAAGGTGCCCAGCTACCTGGGTTCGAGCTTTGCCTTCATTGGCGTGGTGATTGCGGCCACCGGCTACGCCGGGCAGGGCCTGAACGCCAACATGGGCGTGGCGCTGGGCGGCATCATCGCTTGCGGTGCGCTGTACACCGCGATTGGCCTGCTGGTGCAGCTATCGGGCACCGGCTGGATCGAAAAATTGATGCCCCCGGTGGTGACCGGCTCGGTGGTGGCGGTGATTGGCCTGAACCTGGCCGGCGTGCCGATCAAGAACATGGCGGCCAACAACTTCGACAGCTGGATGCAGGCGGCCACCTTCATCTGCGTGGCCTTGGTGGCGGTGTTCACCCGCGGCATGGTGCAGCGCCTGTTGATTCTGGTCGGCCTGCTGGTGGCCAGTGTGCTTTACGCCGTGCTCACCAACGGTCTGGGCCTGGGCAAGCCGATGGACCTGAGCACCCTGTTCAATGCCGCCTGGTTCGGCCTGCCCGGCTTCACCGCGCCGGTGTTCGACGCCAAGGCCATGCTGATGATTGCGCCGGTGGCCATCATCCTGGTGGCTGAAAACCTGGGCCACATCAAGGCCGTGACGGCGATGACCGGCAAGAACCTCGACGTCTACATGGGCCGCGCCTTCATTGGCGACGGTGTGGCCACCATGGTCAGCGGCAGCGCCGGCGGCACCGGCGTCACCACCTACGCCGAGAACATCGGCGTCATGGCGGCGACCAAGATTTATTCGACCGCCATGTTCCTGGTGGCGGCCTTGCTGGCGATTGTGTTGGGCTTCAGTCCGAAGTTTGGCGCGGTCATTCAGACCATTCCACTGCCGGTGATGGGCGGCGTCAGCATCGTGGTGTTCGGCCTGATTGCCGTGGCCGGCGCGCGCATCTGGGTCGAGAACAAGGTGGATTTCTCCGACAACAAGAACCTGATCGTGGCCGCCATCACGTTGATCCTGGGCACCGGCGACTTCACCCTGAAGTTCGGCGACTTCGCGCTGGGCGGCATCGGTACCGCCACCTTTGGCGCCATCGTGCTGTACGCGCTGCTGAACCGCCGCGGGTCCAACTGATCGGTTGGGGTCAGAGCACGTCGCTACGCGAGTGGTCTGACCCGCAAGGTTTTCGTTTGGTTGGGGTCAGAGCACGTCGTTGCGCGAGTGGTCTGACCCGCAAGGTTTTCGTTTGGTTGGGGTCAGAGCACGTCGCTGCGCGAGTGGTCTGACTCGCAAAGTCGCAGATTCGTTGGGGTCAGAGTACATCGCTACGCGAGTGGTCTGACCCGCAAGGTTTTAGCTTATGCGGGCAGTTCCAGCACCGCGCGTAAGCCCCCCAGCGGCGAGTCGGCCAGCGTCACCTGGCCACCGTACAGGCGGGCCAGGTCGTCCACGATGGCCAGGCCCAGGCCGGAACCCGGCACCTGTTCGTCGGCGCGCACGCCGCGCTGCAGG
>JALNWC010000252.1 GCA_023231075.1 Rhodoferax sp. | reverse complement strand
TGGTTTTTGCAGGCCTGTTCATCATGATCTCGCTGGCTTTGGGGGTTGAGGGCAGTCCGCTGTTTGTCAGCAAATGGGCGCTGGCCTTCACGGCCTTTGTCGGTGCCAATTTGTTTCAGTCCGGTTTCACCAATTTTTGTCCGCTGGGCATCATCCTGAAAAAACTGGGTGTACCCGAGTCAAAAATTGGCTGCGCCAAGTGATTGACATCCGTTTTTAATGGGAACGTCATATGACCGTTTTGACCGATGAAGCCGCCCGCACCGAGGTGCTCAACCGCCTGCGCCGCGCGGAAGGCCAGATCCGGGGTGTCCAGCGCATGATCGAAGAAGGTGAAAGTTGCCTGAAGATCGGCCAGCAGTTTTCTGCGGTGCGCAAGGCACTCGACAGCACCTATTTGCGCATGACCATGTGCTTCATGGCGCAGGAACTGGCCACCTGCGTCCAGCCTGAGGGTGCGCAAAAAGAAAGCATGGACACCATGCTCAAGGACATGGAAAGCCTGCTCTCGCGCATGGGTTAACGTGAAAGAACACGCATGTCATTCAGGACTTGACGTGGAAGAGCACACATGTCATGCCGGACTTGATCCGGCATCCATGACCCCCCTGAATTCATGGATTGCGGATCAAGTCCGCAATGACAGCCTTCTTTCATGCTTCGGGGTGGCTGGAAGGCCATGCAAGTTAGCCGGTGATGATGCCGCCGCCCAGGCAAACCTCGCCGTCGTACAGCACGGCCGATTGCCCGGGCGTGACGGCCCATTGCGGCTCTGAAAACGCCAGTTTGAAGGCGTCTGTAGCCTGCACGCTCAGCTGGCAGGGTGCGTCCGTCTGGCGGTAGCGGGTCTTGGCGGCCAGCGCCGTGGCAGTGGGCGGTTGGCCCGCAACCCAACTGGCATCTTGCGCCGTGAGTTCATTCGACAGCAGCCACGGGTGATCGTGGCCCTGCACCACCCACAAGGTGTTGTTCGCCATGTCCTTGCGCGCGACAAACCACGGCGCGTGGTCGCCGCCACCGCGCGGTGCGCCTTTGGCTTTGAGGCCGCCAATGCCCAGACCCTGACGTTGCCCCAGGGTGTAAAAGCTCAAACCCACATGCTCGCCTATGGTGTGACCCCGGTCGTTCTTGATCGGGCCGGGCTCTTTGGCAATAAAACGGTTCAAAAATTCGCGAAACGGCCGCTCGCCAATGAAACAGATGCCGGTGGAGTCCTTCTTTCTGGCGTTGGGCAGACCAATTTCCAGCGCGATGCGCCGCACCTCGGTCTTCAGCAACTCGCCCACCGGAAACAGGGTGTTGGCCAGTTGTTTCTGGTTGAGCCGGTGCAGGAAATAGCTTTGGTCCTTGGCCGGGTCCAGGCCTTTGAGCAATTCATGGCGGCCGGTTGCCGCATTGAAGCGCACGCGGGCGTAATGCCCGGTGGCAATTTTCTCGGCGCCCAGGCGCATGGCGTGGTCCAGAAACGCCTTGAACTTGATCTCGGCGTTGCACAAAATGTCGGGGTTCGGGGTGCGCCCGGCGCTGTATTCGCGCAGGAACTCGGCAAACACCCGGTCCTTGTACTCGGCGGCAAAGTTCACGTGCTCGATCTCGATGCCGATCACGTCGGCAACCGCCGCAGCATCGACAAAGTCGATGTTGGAAGAGCAGTAGTCGCTGTCATCGTCCTCTTCCCAGTTTTTCATGAAGATGCCGATGACCTCATGGCCCTGCTGCTTGAGCAGCCAGGCCGTCACCGCAGAATCGACGCCGCCGCTCAAACCCACCACCACGCGCTGTCGCTTGACCCTGCCGCTCATGCCCTGCCATCCGTGGCGATGGGCTGCAGGCCGATCACGATGGCATCGGTATGAATCAGGGATAGCGGATAACGCTGGCCCCGCAAATAATCTTCCATGCATTGCAGCACGAGCGGGCTGCGGTGGCGCGGAGCGCTGGCGCGAATCTCCGGCGGGCTCAGCCACAGGGTGCGCACGATGCCGGTGTCCAGGCGGCGGCCTGCCTGCAAGGCACCCAGCTTGCCGCAAAAGGCAAAACGCAGGTAGGTGATGTCTTCAGCGGCCTGTTGCTCGCGCGCGGCGCGGTGGAAGCGCGACAGGTAGACCCCCAGCACATGCGTCGGGGTAAACAAGTACATGGTTTCTTCCAGCGCCTCGCGCGCGCAGCCGTCCACCAGGCTCTCGCCTTCGTCGAGGTGACCGGCCGGGTTGTTCAGGCGCAGGCCCTCGGGGGTGTGTTCTTCCACCAGCAAAAATTTGCCCTGGCGTTCAATGATTGCCGCCACGGTGGCGTTTGGTTTCCATCGGTTTGTCATGGCTGGATTATCGACAAGTTGCCGATTTGCAGGCAGGCAGCGCGCGACCTGTTTGTTTGAGCAGGATCAAGGATCGGGCTGGCCGCCGACCTGAAATGTGAAAAAACTGAGGTAAGCTTCTCCGGTTAATCGAACTTGCCAAACTTCATACGAGGAGACGCTTTATGCAAGCAGGTGCACCCGCTCAAGACTCACCGGACAAATCGGTCGTTTCATCCCCCCCGTCATCGGCTCAAACTGCGCAACGCATCGGCGTCCCGCGCGAAGTCTTCCCCGGCGAAAAGCGCGTGGCCACGGTGCCCGAGGTGGTGGAAAAGCTGATCAAGCTGGGCTTTTCCGTCGCGGTTGAATCGGGTGCCGGTGATGCCGCGAATTGTTCCGACGACACCTACCGCGCGGCGGGTGCCACGGTGGTCGACTCGGCCGCCGCCTTGTGGTCCGGCTCCGACATCGTGTTCAAGGTGCGCCCGCCGTCTGCGGATGAAGTCGCGCTGATGCGCGAAGGGCAAGTCCTGATCGGCTTCATCTGGCCGGCGCAAAACCCAGATTTGATGCAGCAACTCGCCGCCAAAAAGGTGACCGTGCTGGCGATCGACGCGCTGCCCCGTATGCTCAGCCGGGCCCAGAAGATGGACGCCCTGACCTCGCAGGCCGGTGTCGCCGGCTACCGGGCCGTCATCGAAGCCGCCAATGCCTTTGGCCGCTTCTTCAACGGCCAGATCACGGCTGCGGGCAAGGTGCCGCCGGCCAAGGTCTTCATCGCCGGCGCGGGTGTGGCCGGGCTGGCGGCCATCGGCACCGCCGCCGGCTTGGGCGCCATCGTGCGCGCCAACGACACGCGCGCCGAAGTGGCCGACCAGGTGGTGTCGCTGGGCGGCGAATTCGTCAAGGTCGATTACGAGGAAGAAGGTTCTGGCGGTGGCGGCTACGCCAAGGTCATGAGCGAGGGCTTCCAGCAAGCCCAGCGCGCCATGTACGCCAAGCAGGCCCGCGAAGTCGACATCATCATCACCACCGCGCTGATCCCGGGCAAGCCCGCGCCCAAGCTGATCACCGCCGAGATGGTGCAGAGCATGAAGCCGGGCAGCGTCATCGTCGACATGGCGGCCGAGCAGGGCGGCAATTGCGAGCTGACCGAGCCCGGCCACGCCGTGGTCAAGCACGGCGTCACCATCGTCGGCTATACCGACCTGGTCAGCCGCCTGGCCAAGCAGTCGTCGACGCTGTACGCCACCAACCTGTTCCGTCTCACCGAGGAACTGTGCAAGACCAAGGACGGTGTCGTTGACGTCAACATGCAGGACGACGCCATTCGCGGCCTGACCGTCATCAAGAACGGCGAAGTCACCTGGCCACCACCGGCGCCCAAGCTGCCCGCGGCGCCCGCCGCAGCGGCCAAGCCCGCAGCGACAGCGCCCGCAGCCAAGAAAGGCCACGGCCATGGCGGTGGCGACAGCGAGCCGATGGCGGGCAGCAAGCTGGCCATCATGTTGGGTGTCGCGGCGGCGCTGTTCTGGCTGATTGGCGCCAATGCGCCCAAAGAGTTCATGTCGCACTTCACGGTGTTTGTGCTGGCCTGCTTTGTCGGCTACATGGTGGTCTGGAACGTCAAACCCGCCTTGCACACGCCGCTGATGAGCGTGACCAATGCCATCAGCAGCATCATTGCGATTGGTGCGCTGGTGCAGATCTCGCCGATTGCCGGTGCGGTGGACCGGCCTGACAGCCTGATCACCTGGGTGGCTGCGGCGGGCATTGTGCTCACGGCCATCAATATGTTCGGCGGCTTCGCCGTGACCCGGCGCATGCTGGCCATGTTCCGCAAGTAAGAAGGACCTCCCACATGTCTTCCAGTTTGGCCACGGTTGCTTACATTGGCGCAACCATTCTGTTTATCCTGAGCCTGGGCGGTCTGTCCAACCAGTCCACCGCCTTGCGCGGCAACCTCTACGGCATGGTCGGCATGACGATTGCCGTGCTCGCCACCGTGTTGGGCCCGCAAGTGACCGCTGCCGGGTTGCCCTGGATCATGGTCGCCATGCTGATCGGTGGCGCCATCGGTGTGTATGCCGCACGCACCGTGCAAATGACGCAAATGCCCGAGCTGGTCGCCTTGATGCACAGCATGGTGGGTCTGGCGGCGATGCTGGTGGGTGTGGCCACCTTCATTGACCCCGAGGCGTCCAAAGGCTTTGAGGGCGCTGCCCGATCAATCCATGAAATGGAGATTTACGTCGGCATCTTCATTGGTGCCGTCACTTTCTCCGGCTCTGTGGTGGCGTTTGGCAAGCTGTCGGGCCGCATCAGCGGCAGCCCCTTGCTGTTGCCAGGCCGGCACTGGATGAATCTGGCCGGTCTGCTGGTGGTGATTTATTTCGGGCGCGAGTTCATGAATGCCCACAGCATTGCCGAAGGCATGACGCCGCTGATGGTGATGGCCATCGTGGCCTTGCTG
>JALNWC010000251.1 GCA_023231075.1 Rhodoferax sp. | reverse complement strand
GCCTGGATCAATGGCAGCCCGGCCACCGCCACCCAATTGCGCAGCCTGGGCGAGCAGTTGCTCGACATCCACGGCCAGCACGCCTGGCAAAGCCTGACGCGCCCGGAGGCCGTGCGCAGCCTGCTGGATGCTTATGCGCAGGTGTCAAGTGCCGTGGTGGCGTCAAAATGGCAGCAGTGGCGTGCGGCGCAAGCGCAACTGGACCAGGCAACGCAGTCGCAGGACGCGCTGCTGCGCGAGCGGGAACGCCTGAGCTGGCAAATTGGCGAGCTTGACAAGCTGGCGCCAGCACCCGACGAATGGACCGAACTCAACACCGAGCACACGCGGCTGGCCCACGCCCAGGCCCTGCTCGATGCCGCCCAGGCCGCCGCCCTGACGCTGGACGAAGACGAGGGCAACGCGCTGGAACGCCTGAGCCATGCCTGCCAGGTGCTGCAACAACAGGAACAACTGGAACCCTATTTCAAGAACCTGACCGAGATGTTGGCTTCGAGCCTGGCGCAGGTGCAGGACACCGCACATGCCTTGCGCAGCTACTTGCGCAAGACCGAGCTCGACCCGGACCGGCTGGCCGTGCTCGATGAACGCCTGGGTTTGTGGTTGTCATTGGCACGGCGCTACAAGCGCAGCCCGCATGAACTCCCCGAACTCCTGACAAGTTGGCAGCAAGCCCTGGAACAACTCGACGCCAGCGCCGATGTACAAGCCCTGCAAACCGCTGTTGACGCAGCCTGGCAAGCCTACGCCCAAGAGGCCAGCCTGCTGAGCCGGGCGCGCAGCAGAAGCGCGCCCCAGCTGGCCCAAGCCATCACCCATGCCATGCAGGGTCTGGGCATGCAGGGCGGGCAGTTTGAAGTGCATTTGCAGCCTGCGGCCCAGCCGCTGCAAAGCGGGCTCGAAGAGGTGTCGTTTTTGGTCGCAGGCCACGCCGGCAGCACGCCGCGCGCGGTCAACAAAGTCGCATCGGGTGGCGAGCTGTCACGCATCGCACTGGCCATTGCCGTGACCACGAGCCAACTGGGCACCGCGCAAACGCTGATTTTTGACGAAGTCGATGCCGGCGTCGGCGGGGCCGTGGCCGAGACCGTGGGCCTGCTCATGAAGCAACTGGGACAAGACCGCCAGGTGCTGGCCGTCACGCACCTGCCGCAAGTGGCAGCCTGCGCCGACCACCACCTGGTCGTGCGCAAGCAGCACCATGAAGGTGTCACCCTGAGCTCGGTGACCCGCGTCGACCATGAAACCCGTGTCGCCGAGCTGGCCCGCATGCTGGGCGGCGAACGCCTGTTGAGCAGCACGCTGGCGCATGCACGGGACATGCTGCAGCTCCAGGGAAGCTGAATCAGATGCCGCTGCCCGTCAAGAAAATGCATCTGGTCCTGATCACGGGCATGTCCGGCTCAGGCAAGTCGGTGGCCCTCAGGGCGCTGGAAGACCTGGGGTTTTACTGCATTGACAATTTGCCCCCCGAGCTGCTGATGCCATTGATCAAGCTGGAACGGACCAACCAGGCCGGCCAGCTGGCGATTGCCATGGACGTGCGCAGTGCCGCATCGCTGCCACAGGTGCCCAGCCAACTGGCACAGCTCAAAACCCAGGGCATGCAAGTCGACTGCCTGTTTCTGGATGCCAGCACCGACACCCTGATGCGCCGCTTCTCGGAAACGCGGCGGCGACACCCCCTGTCCAAATCCGAGACCCCCGATCACGACCATGACCAGCACCGGGCGCTGGCCGAAGCCATTGATCTGGAACGTGAGTTGCTCAGTGAATTGCGTGGCCAGGCCCATGTGATCGACTCCAGCATCATCCGCCCCACCCAGTTGCAAAGTTATGTCAAAAGTTTCATTGACTCGCCCGGATATCCACTGACCCTGGTGTTTGAGTCGTTTGCCTTCAAACGCGGTGTCCCCAACGATGCCGACTTTGTCTTTGACGTGCGCATGCTGCCCAACCCGCACTACGAACCGGGCCTGCGTGAGCTCACCGGTTGCGACGCCCCCGTGGTCGATTTCCTGCAACAGCAGGCCGATGTGCAGGCCATGCTGACGCAGATCCATGCTTTTCTGGATCACTGGCTCGACGCCATGGCGCGCAACCATCGCAGTTATGTGACCGTGGCCATTGGTTGCACCGGTGGCCAGCACCGCTCGGTTTATCTGGTGGAGCAGTTGAACGCCCTGTTTGCGCCGCGCTGGAGTACCCTCAAGCGACACCGTGAAATCGCTGCGCGCCAGACATACTAATCAGTTGGGGTCAGAGCACGTCGCTACGCGAGTGGTCTGACCCGCAAGGTCTCAAGTTAGTTGGGGTCAGGGCAGGTTGCTACGCGAGTGGTCTGACCCGCAAGGTCTCAAGTTAGTTGGGGTCAGGGCAGGTTGCTACGCGAGTGGTCTGACCCGCAAGGTATCAAATCAGTTGGGGTCAGAGCACGTCGCTACGCGAGTGGTCTGACCCGCAAGGTATCAAATTAGTTGGGGTCAGGGCAGGTTGCTACGCGAGTGGTCTGACCCGCAAGGTCTCAAATTAGTTGGGGTCAGGGCAGGTCGCTACGCAAGTGGTCTGACCCGCAAGGTCTCAAGTTAGTTGGGGTCAGGGCAGGTTGCTACGCGAGTGGTCTGACCCGCAAGATTTTCCAGCTTCCAGCATTTTTTTGATGGGAGCGGGCAAGCCCAGTTGTGCCATTTGAGCGGCACCAAACCATTGCCCCTCCAGCGCTAGCGTATGACGCCCCTGCAGCCTGAGCAACACCGGGTGCAAATACAAGTCCTTGTGGGTCAGCACATGCTTGAACGCTGGCACGTCCTGCAGCAAATCAGTGTTTGGCTGGTCCAACGCAAGCTGCAGGGCCTGCCGGTCCTCAAACAGCGGCAGGCAATACAAACCCGCCCAAACGCCGGGGGTCGGCCGCTGGCTCAACCAGACTGCCCCCTCGTCCGCCACCGCCCACAACAGCCAGATCGACTCGACACTGCGCTTGAGTTTGCGGGTTTTCAATGGGAATTTTTCAGGCGCTCCCACAGCCTGGGCAACACAGCGTTCAACCAGAGGGCAAACCGGACAAGCCGGGCTCCTGGTGGAACACAAGCCAGCCCCCAGGTCCATCATGCCCTGGGTGTAGCGCGCCATGTTGTGCAGCAAATGGTCGGTCGGCAACAATTGTGTGGCCTGCTCCCACAAGCGGCGCTCGTTTGAGGCCAACGCCAGATCATCGGCAAAACCCAGATAACGGGTCAGCACCCGTTTGACATTGCCATCGAGAATGGCCACGCGCTCGCCAAAGCACAGCGCGGCAATGGCCGCTGCAGTCGATCGCCCGATGCCCGGCAGGGTTTGCAATTGCTGCGCCGTGCGTGGAAAAGCCCCCCCATGCAGGCTGACCACGTCCTGGGCACAACGGTGCAGATTGCGGGCCCGGCTGTAGTAACCCAAACCGGCCCACAAGTGCAGCACCTCATCCAGGGGCGCCTGCGCCAGCGCCTGCACGTCGGCAAAACGCGCCAAAAACCGGGCAAAGTAGGCTTGCACCGTGGCCACCTGCGTTTGCTGCAGCATGATCTCGGAGAGCCAGACGCGGTAAGGGTCGCGCGTGTTTTGCCAGGGCAGATCGTGACGCCCGAAAAGCGCCTGCCAGCGCACCACACGCGATGCCAAAAAACCATCCATCAAAAAGCCTTCACAAAAATCAGCTCAGGGCTTTTGACAATTGGCGCAGTAAAAACTGGACCGCTGGCCCTGCTTGAGCAGCCGCACCGGACTGGCGCACACGCGGCACGGCAAGCCGGCGCGCCCATAGACCATGGTCTGCAACTGGAAATAGCCGGCCTGGCCACTGGCGCTGGAAAAATCGCGCAGCGTACTGCCGCCCAGCGCGACGGCCTGACCCAAGACCTTCACAATGGCCGCATGCAAACGTGCGGCGCGCGGCCGACTGAGCCGGGCGGCAGACACCGTGGGGCGAATGCCTGCCAGAAACAGCGCCTCCGACGCATAAATATTGCCCACACCCACCACGGCTTCACCCGCGAGCAACACCGACTTGATGGCGGCCTGGCGGCGCTTGAGCCGGGCTTGAAATCCGGCCAATTCAAAGGCATCCGACAGCGGCTCCGGCCCCAGACGCCCCAGCAGCTTGTGCGCCACCGGATCGGCCAGGCTGTCAACATAAACCACGGCGCCAAAGCGGCGTGGATCATGCAAACGCAGGGTGCCCTGCGTGGTGACCAGATCAAAATGGTCGTGCACGCCAGCGACAGGCAGCACCGGAGCAAAGCGCAGGCTGCCCGACATGCCCAGATGCAGCAGCAAAATGCCCTGGTCCAACTGCAGCAGCAAATACTTGCCACGCCGCCCCACCGAGCGCACACGTCGGCCCAGCAACTGCTCAGGCGCGCAACCCAGCGGCCAGCGCAAAGGTTGACCCAGCCGCACCGCCTGCACGGTGGCGTTTTCAATGGCGTTGGCAAAACTGCGCCGGGTCACTTCAACTTCGGGTAATTCAGGCATGGCCTTGTTCTTATCTGACAGACATGAATTATTATGACCACATGCGTCCCACCTATCGCCTTCTCTTTTCCCTGTTGACCGCCTGCTGGGTCCAGGTTCACGCGCAAACACCGCTCCAGCCCGAAGAACCGGCCAAGAGTTCAGCGATGGACAGCGCACTTTTTTACCAGCTCTTGCTCGGCGAACTCAAGGCCCAGGAGCAAGAACCTGCAGTGGCCTTTTCCTTGCTGCTGGATGCGGCGCGTAAAACCGGCGACGAAGCCCT
>JALNWC010000250.1 GCA_023231075.1 Rhodoferax sp. | reverse complement strand
TGGATCAATGTGGCCGCCACGCTGGAAGTCAACCCGATCCGCAAGGCCTTCCAGGTGATCCTGCCCGCGGCCGCGCCGACCATCCTGACCGGCATGCGCATCAGCATGGGCATCGCCTGGCTGGTGATCGTGGCGGCCGAGATGCTGGTGGGCGGCACCGGCATTGGCTACTTTGTCTGGAACGAGTGGAACAACCTGTCGCTGCCCAACGTGATTTTTGCCATTGGTGTGATTGGTGTGGTGGGCATGCTGCTGGACCTGCTGTTTGGCCAAATACAAAAAATGGTGACTTATGTGGAGTGATGCCTCCTTGCGCACGCATGTTGCCCCGTACGCCCCCCTCAAGGAAAGACCCCCAACGTGAATGCACTCCTCCAGATTGAAGGGCTCAGCAAAGCCTTTGTGTCCGCCAAGCCGGTGTTTGCCGATGTCAACTTTTCGCTTGCACGGGGAGAGTTTGTCTGCATCATTGGCCACTCGGGCTGTGGCAAGACCACCATCCTGAACGTGCTGGCGGGGCTTGACGTGGCCAGCAGCGGCAACGTTTTCATGGACGGCCGAGAGGTGACCGGCCCGAGCCTGGAGCGCGGTGTGGTGTTCCAAAGCCACGCGCTGATGCCCTGGCTCACGGTGCGCCAGAACATTGCCTTCGCGGTCAAGTCGCGCTGGCCCGACTGGGGCCGCGCCGAAACTCAAGCGCACGTGGAAAAGTTCGTTGCCATGGTCGGCTTGAGCCCGGCCATCGACAAAAAGCCCAGCCAACTCTCAGGCGGCATGAAGCAGCGGGTGGGTATTGCGCGCGCCTTTTGCATCAGTCCGAAGATGTTGTTGCTCGATGAGCCTTTTGGCGCGCTCGATGCCCTGACGCGCGGCACCATTCAAGACGAGCTGATGAGCATCGTGCGGCAAACGCAGCAAACCGTGTTCATGATCACCCACGATGTGGATGAAGCCATTTTGCTGGCCGACCGTATTCTGCTGATGAGCAACGGCAACGAATCAAGCCAGGGCTACACCCCTGGCGGCATTGCCGAGGTGGTGGTCAACCCGCTGCCGCGCAGCCGTGTGCGCGCCAATTTGCATCACCTGGATGGCTATTACGAACTACGCAACCACGTGGTGGACTTTCTGGTGTCACGCGCCATTGCGCACTGAGTTTTTTCTTCATTTATTCAACCCGAATCACATCTACAGGAGCCCTCATGAACCGTCTCGAAGTCACCGAAAAAATCATCAGCACCAAAGTCTCCAAAGGCATCAAATGGGAGGCCGTGGCCAAAAAAGTGGGCTTGTCCAAAGAGTGGGTCACCGCTGCCTGCCTGGGCCAGATGGCATTCAGCGCGGAGCAAGCCAAAATCGTCGGCAAAATTTTTGGCCTGACGGCAGAAGAGCAAAAATGGCTGCAAGTGGTGCCCTACAAAGGCTCGCTGCCGACACCGGTGCCGACCGACCCACTGATCTACCGCTGGTATGAAATTGTCAGCGTCTACGGCAGCACCATCAAGGAACTGATCCACGAGGAATTTGGTGACGGCATCATGAGTGCGATTGACTTTTCGATGGACATCGTGCGTGAAGCCGACCCCAAGGGTGACCGTGTCAACGTGGTGCTGTCGGGCAAATTCCTGCCTTACAAACAGTATTGATCGGCGCAAGCGCAGGCGCCGTGGGGTTTTACAGTGTCCAACGTAATGTGACCGTGAGGCCCGGGCAAGTCGGGTCTGCGCTGGTAGCTTGCAGGTACAAACCGCCGCCATGTCGCTCAACCACGGCTTTGGCAATGGCCAGACCCAGCCCGGAGCCGTTGACCTGGCTGCGGCCCCGAAAAAAGCGCTCACCGGCGTGCGCAAGCTCGTCCGGGGACATGCCGGGGCCGTTGTCAATGACGCGCAACACCGCTTGCGGGCCACCTTCGCCCGCCGAATCCCCGGGCTCGATACCGGCTTGTACCGTGACCTTGGCGCCCACCGGCGTGTGGTGCAGGGCGTTGTGCAGCACATTGACCAGCGCTTCCTTGAGCAGACCGGCGTGGGCGTTCACCTCGGCGTGGGATTCATTCAAGGGCTCAAAACCCAGGTCAATCTGCTTTTGCCGTGCTGCTGGCCAGGCCGCGCGCGTGACCTCTTGTGCCAGCGCCTCCAGGTCGCAGGGTTCCATGTGCCATCCGATGGTGTCAGCCCGCGCCAGTGACAGCATCTGGTTGGTTTGCCGCACCGTTTCCTCGACCTGCAATTTGATCGCCAACAGCGCCTGTTTCGTCAGCGCCGGGTCGGGTTCACGCAGGGCAAAGCCGACCTGCGTGGCCAGTGTGGTCAAAGGCGTGCGAAGCTGGTGTGAGGCATCGTCCAGAAACATGCGGCGCGCCTCCATCGCCTCGCGGTAACGCATCACATGGTGGTTAATCGCCTCCACCAGCGGCTGCACGTCAGCGGCGATGTTGTGGCTGGCGAGCGGGGTCAGGTCCTGCGGGTCGCGCTGCATGACGTCCAGGCGCAGGCGCTGCAGCGGGCGCAGCGACCAGTTCACCGCGGCGACCAGCAGCGCCACACCGACCAGCAGCAGCAATACGTCGCGCGCCAGTGCCTCGATCACCAGGCGGCGGGTGAAGTTCTGGCGACTTTCCAGTGTTTCGCCAATCTGGATCACCACCTGGCTGGAGTTGGAGCCGCCCGAGAGCGGCTTGGCCAGCGCCCGGGCATAAGAACCCAGCCGGATCGGTTCGCCGTAATACATGGCGTCGCTGAACTGTGGTTGGCCGTTGACCAGCGGCCGGGGCGGCGCGGGCAGGTCGGCGTTGCTGATCTCAACCAGCCCGTCGCCGCTGGCCACGCGGTAAAACACCCGGCCATTGGCGGTCAGCTCAAAAAACTCCAGCATGCGGTAGGGCAGCTCCACCGACAAGCCACCACTGGCGGTGGAGATGTTGGCATCCACGGACTTGATCGCCCCCAACAACGAGCGGTCATAGGCGGCATTGGCGGCACCTAAAGCGGTGCGCCAGCTCACCACGATCTCCAGCCCCATCACCAGCAGCATGCCCGGCAACAGCAACAGCACCAGCAGCAGCGTGCGGCGCAGGCTCAGCCGGTGCAGGGCGGCCAGCATCAGTCGCTTTCTAGTACGTAGCCAAGGCCGCGCAAGGTTGTGATGCGCAACGGGGTGTTTTCCAGGCGCTTGCGCAGCCGGTGCACCAGCACCTCGATGGCTTCAGGCTGCACGTCGACCTCGTCGGAAAACACGCGGTCCATCAGGTCGCGCTTGGACAAAGGTTCGCCGCTGTGCTGCACCAGGGCGCACAGCGCCGCGTGCTCGCGCGGGGTCAGGCTCATGGGCACATGTTTGAGCAGCAACTGCTGGCTGACCGGGTCATACACCAGCGGCCCGCAGGCAAAACGTGGGTGATCGCTGCCGCGTGATCGGCGGATCAGCGCCAGCAGCCGGGCTTCGAGTTCGGCCAGCTCAAACGGTTTGGCCAGAAAGTCGTCAGCGCCTTCGCGCAGGGTGCTGACGCGCTCAATGAGTGAGTCACGTGCCGTCAGAATCAACACCGGCAGGCGTTGGTCGGCATCGCGCAGATCGGCCAGCACGTCATGGCCGTCGCGCCCGGGCAGCCCCAGGTCAAGGATCAGCGCGTCGTAACGGGTGGACTTGAGACTTTGGCGCACCAACCGGCCGTCATTGACCCAGTCGACCTGGAACTGGCTCTGGCGCAGCGCCTGCACCAGCCAGGTAGCCAGCGCCGGTTCGTCTTCAGCCAAAAGAATGCGCATGGGGTGACGGTGTTGGGGATGAGGGCTGAAGTTTAAAACCTTCGGTGGCGACAGCTCAACGCGCCAAGCAGCTTACTGTTTGGCCAGCCACGCCGTCACCCTGGGGCCCAGCACCAGCACCATCAAAAATCGCACCAGCTGCATGGCCATGACAAAGCTGGCGTCGACCGCGCTGGTGGCGGCAATCACCACCACCGAATCCGCGCCGCCCGGGCTGGTGGCCAGGTAGGCCGTGAGGGGCGCCACGCCGGCCAGCAGCACCAACAGCAGCGCCAGCACCAGGCCCAAGCCCATCAGGGCCGCAATGGCCGCCAACACCATGGGCAGGGCTTGCCAGGCGTGCAACAAAATTTCACGGGTAAAGCGCAAACCCACGCTCCAGCCAATCACGGCATAAGCGAGCACGAGCAAGGCGGCGGGCAACTCGATCACCAGCACGCCCAGCGCCTGCAAAACCGTGCCACAGAGCAAAGCCAGCACCAATCCGCCAGCTGGGATGTGCCAGCGCTGCGCCGCCAACGCTGCCGCAATGATCAGCAGCAAGGTGGCCCCGACGTGGTACAGGTGCTGCAAGTCGGTGGTCTGATTGGGCACAACTGGCAAGGCAGGCACCGCAGTCACCGTCATTGCCAGATGCGCTACCCCGGCCGCCACGGCCGTGACCAGCACGACACGGGTGTACTGCATGAAAGCGACCAAGCGCATGTCGGCGCCGTGGCTCTCGGCCATCAGCACCATGGCCGAAGCCGCGCCCGGCGCAATACCCCACAACGCCGTGGTGCCCGGCAACACCTTGCGACGCACCAGCACCCAGCCGAGCAGGCCCGAGGCGCTGATCACCAGCAGGTTGATACCCAAAAACAGCGGCCAATCCGCCAGTACCTTGGCGAGTGCCGGGGGGCGCATGATTTGCGCCATCAGGCAGCCCAACACCGCTTGCGCCAAGATAAAAACGGATTTGTTGATTGGCCTGGGCTCCCATTGCAGCGCCAGCAAAATGGCCGCCAC
>JALNWC010000249.1 GCA_023231075.1 Rhodoferax sp. | reverse complement strand
GGGGCGGAGCTGAACATGTTGAACATCACAGGACTTAATCAGTATTACGGTGGCAGTCACGTATTGCGAAACGTTGAGCTTTCGGTGCCTGACGGTTCTTGCACAGTGCTGCTGGGTCGTAATGGCGTTGGTAAAACAAGCTTATTGCGCTGCCTCATGGGCTTGCTGCCCATACGTTCGGGCAGCATCAGTTTTGTCGGCCGCGACATAAGCCGCGACTCGCCGCAGACACGCGCTCGGGCGGGGATGGGCTATGTTCCCCAAGGGAGAGAGGTGTTCCCGGACCTTACCGTGGATGAAAATTTGCGCATTGGAGCCCTCACTGGAGAGCGACGTCTGGCATCTGCCCAAAAGGTGTTTACATATTTCGACGTCAATCAACTATTCCCGGTGCTCAAAACAATGAGTTCCCGTGTGGCGGGCAATCTTTCAGGCGGGCAGCAGCAACAGCTGGCCATTGCCCGCGCACTGCTGACTAATCCGACTTTGTTGATCCTGGACGAACCCACAGAGGGGATCCAGCCATCCATCGTTCAGGAAATTGAAGCTGTGATTCAGTCGCTCAAAGGACAGATGTCGATCCTGCTGGTCGAGCAGTTCTATGACTTTGCCGCAGCCGTTGCCGATCAGTATGTCGTCCTGGTGCGTGGTCAGGTGGTGGCTCGTGGACTTGGTCGAAATATGGAGACTGACAAGGTGCATGAACTCATCACGTTTTAAGCAAGTTTGTATTTTTTAAAAGGAGATTGAAATGACATGGCTTTCACAATCGATCATGCACACGCGCGGCGTGGCCCGCGGTGCAATAGGTGCTACGCACGAGCTCAGTGAGGCGCGCCAAGGGACGTTTCACTACACCATTGGTCCTTACTCGCAACCTGTGATGCAGATTGCGCCGGGAGACCGTGTGGTGGTAGACACACGCGATGCGTTTGACGGCAAGATTCAGAATGAACAGGACCTCCCAAGCGCCAAGTTGCGTGTTCCATTTTTGAACCCGCAAAGCGGTCCAATAATGATTGAAGGTGCCGAAAAGGGCGACGTTGTTGCGGTCTACATTGAGTCAATGCTCCCGCGCGGGGCCAATCCGCGTGGCACCTGTTGCCTGATCCCTCGTTTTGGAGCCCTCACTGGAACAGACTTCACTGCGCTTTTGAATGATCCCCTGCCCGAAATCACACGCAAGATCGATATTGATGAAAAAGGGGTTTACTGGAGCCGACGCGTCACATTACCTTACCGGCCTCACATCGGCACATTGAGTCTGTCGCCAGAGATTGACTCGATCAATTCGTTGACCCCTGACAACCACGGTGGCAACATGGATGTGCCGGACATGGGGCCAGGAAGTGTGACCTACCTTCCCGTACGCTCTCCTGGAGCTCGCCTGTTTATCGGCGATGCACATGCTTGCCAAGGCGATGGCGAAGTCTGCGGCACGGCTGTTGAATATGCCAGTCGCACCACCATTCACGTTGATCTCATCAAGGCTTGGGAAATTGACTGGCCGAGATTGGAAACTGAACATCGGATCATGGCCATCGGCAGCGCCCGCCCACTTGAGGATGCCACACGTATCGCTTATCACGAACTTGTCATGTGGATGGCCAAAGAATACGGGTATGACAAATGGGATGCCTACATGATGCTCAGCCAATGCGGCAAGGTCCGACTTGGCAATTTTGTTGACCCCAAATACACCGTGGCCGCTGGCGTTGAAAAGAAATACTTGGTCATGCCTTGAGCGACAAGTCACTTATTTACAAACAGGAGTAACGCATGGATCTTGGTCTTAATGGTCTCAAAGCTGTTGTCACAGGCGGAACCAAGGGCATTGGTCGGGCTATCGTGAAAACGCTATTGCGAGAGGGTGTGCAAGTTGCTTTTTGCGCCCGCAGCACTGAAGATGTGACTGCAACAGAAGCGGAATTCTCGCGAATTGGCGTCAAAGTTATGGGTCGGTCAGTAGAAGTGGGTGACGGACCAGCCCTAGCCGCTTTTGTTGATGAGGCAAGCAAGGCCTTGGGCGGTATTGACATCGTGGTTGCCAACGTCAGTGCTCTTGCGATCAGCAACGATGAAGCCAGTTGGAAAAGTGGCTTTGACATCGACATGATGGGAACTGTGCGCCTGATCAATGCTGCATTGCCAAGTCTTGAAAAAAGCACAAGCGCGGCAATTGTCACGATCTCCAGCGTTTCCGCCCGAGAAATTGACTTCGCGGCTGGTCCTTATGGGGCCTTCAAGGCTGCAATCGTTCACTATACGCAGGGATTGGCTTTGCAGCTAGCTGCAAAAAATGTCCGCGTTAACTCGGTGTCGCCCGGCAACACCTATTTTCAGGGCGGCGTGTGGGACAAGATTGAAAAAGGCAACCCGACGCTTTTCAAAGAAGCATTGGCGTTGAATCCAACAGGAAGAATGGGAACCCCGCAGGAAATTGCCAATGCAGTGGTATTTCTTGCCAGCCCAGCGGCTAGTTTTGTCACCGGCACTAACCTGGTGGTTGACGGTGCTTTAACAAGAGGTGTTCAACTTTAAGTCACTATCTGCGAGAAACCAAACAACCACCAGCTGAAGCTGGTGAGTTTGGATTATGGACTGGAAGTCCTGATACTCGCGTCGCCTAAACGACGCGTCCTGATATGGTTCGGTCTTGAAATCATCGTTCGGGTTCGGCTCAAAATGATGCTCCAGATAGTTCTTGATCATCTCTTCTGTCATCTGCCCTGCCGTGGCACAAAAGTACCCTCTCGCCCAAAAGTGTCGACCCCAATATCTCTTCTTGAGGTGCTGAAATTCCTCGAACAGCCGACTCGACGTGTTGCCTTTGCGTCGCCTCATGATCTCACTGGGCGTCATCGTCGGTGGCGCGCTTACCAGTATGTGCACATGATCTTTGCTTACCACCCCTTTAACTATCCGGATCTCGAACGTCGTGCAGATCTGCCTCACCAGCTCCCTAACGAGTAAGGCTAGATCGTGACCACAGCGAGCCACGATCTGAAACGAGTATCAGGCCGCAACGCCAGAAAATGCACAAAATCGGCAATGCTCGGAAAAGTGCAATGAATTTTTCGGGTTCAAAGTACGAGTCAACACAACCCAAAATCGTGCATACAAAGTCATGCACATACCTTCAAATCAGAAAAGCTCCATACAAGAGTGCATTCACTTCGAAATTTGACAGCGACTCCACATCGATCAATAAATGCAAATAATGAAATGTCATTGCATACAAGCAACTTAGAAAAAACATTAAAGTTTTTTCTCTATTTGGCACGCTCCATGCATGAGATTCAAGTATCAAGTGAAACTTTAGGTAGCCGATATGACCCCGATCAATACGCGACTTTTACGATGGCTATTGGCAATAGTCGTTGGTACTGCATTAATTGGTGTCCTACAAACACAAACCTCAACGCCCTATGGCGGGCGGATAAAACTTGCCAGTCACGACGTAAGTTGTATTTGACGAGAGATGGCAACTGTTTGAACTGCTGGAATTCCTTATAACCATAACCGCCCATATGAGCAGTCCATCCACGCAAGATATTGCCTCTAATCGCGGAAATTTAGCCGACTCGGTTTGTCGGCTTATCGCTGATGAAATTGCGCTGGGGAATTTCTCGCCGGGAACCAAACTCGACGAACTTATGTTGGCCAGTCGCTTCTGCGTGTCGCGCACACCTGTTCGTGAGGCACTTAAGCAGCTTTCCATCATGGGCTTGGTCGACTGCAGACCCAATCGTGGATCAGTGGTGGCAGCAGTCAGCCCGGCGAAGCTTGACCAGATGTTTGAAGCCATTGGTGAACTGGAGGCTTCTTGTGCACGTCATGCCGCCTTGCGCATGACACAAGATGACCAAGCTTTGCTTCTTGAATTGCAGCAAGATGGGCGAGCTGCCATGCAGTCTCAGGACTTTAACCGCTATGACATTAACAATTTGGCACTGCACAACATGATTATTCGCTGCAGCTACAACCAGATACTGATCGACTTGACTGTGGGTTTACGACATCGTGTGGCACCGTTTCGTCGCACCCAGTTTCGAAATCTTGAGCGGATGGGGGAGTCGTTTGAAGAACACACCGTTTTAGTGGAAGCACTCTTGGCACACGACGCAGTGACAGCTTACCGCCAAATGCGAGTTCACCTCCAATCGGCCCGATCCGCCACATCCCGGGTGGCTCCAGCTTGGTTAAGTACCCAGCCGCAGACCACTCTTTGATGTTGAAAAAGACTACCTTATGAATCCGATTCTTGGCATGCGTGGTGCAGTGATTTCGCCTCATTTCCTGGCATCAAAGGCTGGCTTAGACATTTTGCATGAGGGTGGCAATGCCATAGAGGCAGCGATTGCCATCGCCTCCACATTGACCGTGGTATGCCACTGTGACGGTTGTTTTGCGGTTTTTTTCAAATCTTACCCTGATCACCCCATGATGCTGTTTGATATATCCGGATCCGAGACATCAAGAAAGTTACTGAATGGAAATCTTTAACAATTTCAGCGCGACTTGGCTGCTCGGACTCGCCGTGGCGCTGCTGGCAACGGGCGTTGTTGCGGGTGTGTTGGCGGGTTTATTGGGCGTGGGCGGTGGCATTGTGATTGTGCCGGTGCTCTACCACCTGTTCACCTTGTTGGGTATTGACGAGTCGGTACGCATGCATGTCACTGTGGGAACGTCGCTCGCGACCATCATCCCGACGTCCATCATGTCGTCACGTGCTCACCGCAAGCGCGGTAGTCTGGATATGGGCTTGTTAAAAAAGCTCATGCCG